>JBAVYO010000404.1:0-6471 GCA_049698855.1 Terriglobales bacterium | reverse complement strand
CGTGGAATCTGTCACCGCGAGCGCGTGCCGCTTGCGCACGTAGTTCACTTCCGTTACTCCCAGCAAGCTCCGCAGTTGTTCCGCCGGAACCTTCATTGGCCCGGGCGATGGCGCTGCGCCGGGCTTGGGTTGCGGGAAGGCGGTTGAAGTCGCCGTATGGAAGGTGATATTGCCCTCCACCTTCTGCATAGTCTGGTGAATATGCCCGTTCAGCACGGTGACCGAGCCGAAGCGTTTCAAGTATGCGAGGGCCTGCGCGCTGTCCTCGGTCCCCCAGCCCCACTCCGGATACACCGTCCATAGCGGAATGTGCGCAAATACAATTACGGGCGTGTTTTTGGAAAGATGCTTGACATCTTTTTCCAGCCATTCAAGCTGTTCTGAGCCCAGTGATCCCAATCCTCCGGCCTTCAGGTTCATCACGTTAACTAGAGCGATGAAGTGCACTCCCTTTTTGTCGAAGCTGTACCAGCCTCCACTTTGAGAGTTTTTCGCGTAACGGTCCCGATACGACTTGCCATCGTCGTCAAGCACGTCATGCTCACCGGGCACAAAAAACACATCCTTGGGACGAGCCGACTTGAGAATCTGGTCCACATTATCGAACTGCTCGGGATGGGAGAGATGCGTGATATCGCCCGTATGGAGCATGAACTCGGGAGCGACAGGCAGTGCGTTGATTTTGTCTACCGCCGCTTGCAGTGTGGCCGCAACATCGGGATTCGCTGGTTTGTTGAACCCCATGTGGCTGTCGCTGATCTGTACAAAGCTGAGATCACCCTTCTTAAGATCCTTCACACCGGGGTCGCCAAGGGCGAATGACCTCAATACGCCACCCTGGATCACGCAGAGCGCGCCTGTGCCCGCCCAGGCCATACATTTAAGGAATCCCCGCCGGTTAACGCCATCATGGTTATGGTCGTGCACAATTTCGTCGGTTGCCGTTCGAGACACGGTGGTTTGTGGTGTGTTCTGCGTCATCGTTCCTCCGGGAGCAATTTGCCGTTCGCCGAATAGAACTGATGTGTGGCAGTTTTATTCCAAGAAAAATATTGCGGTCAGAACGGAATAAAAGGCTCCTCCGCCGGTTTATTGTGCGGGGGGGGGTGCGTGTTCCCGTAGCAGCTAGGAACTCCACCCGAAGAACACTGCTACCACGCCAACCGTATCAATGAATCCATGCGCCAGAATGCAGACCCACAGGTTGCGTCCCGACAAAAGGTACGCTGTTCCAAGCACCAGCCCTGCCATTCCTGAATCCACAATCCCCGCCGGTCCTTTGTAATAGTGCCCATATCCAAAGAGCACGGAGACAATCAGAACGCCAGCCCAATAGGCGGCCTTTGATCTTCCGCCCACGTCGGCCGCCCGGTTTACCAGATAGCCGCGATAGCTGATTTCTTCGCCAAATGCGGCAAATGTCCAGACGATCCCCAGCCATTGGATGGCGGTCCACCAGTGCCCCGCAATTTCGTTCATGCCACTTGGAGCGACAGCCGGGGGCCAGAAGTGCGCGGTGAGCGGTTCGGTAACAAACTGACCAAGCAAAATTCTCACTGCCGCTGCCGCAAGCGCAAAGAGGACAGTGCGCCGCCACGAAACCGGCCAGCGCAATCCCATCGCAGCCCAGCCTCCATCGCGCAATCGGAAGGAAACCAGTCCAAGCACAAACAGGATTGGCACTTCATTCGGCACAACGTGATATACGTTGTGCGCGATCACAATCGCGCTCCCCACCAGAAGCTCAGCCAGAGAGAACCAGCGCCGCGCCGAGAGCGGCCTTGGCTCAGGCTCGGTAGGACCTTTGCGATTTTGGATGAAAGCTTCGTCCGCCTTGATCGCTTCGTTCATATTTCCTCCAGGTATTCTCTTTCCGAATCACCTAGCGCCAGGCTCGCGACCGGCGGTAGTGCCGAACGCACCAGAGCGCGAAATGTGTGGTCAGCATTACCAGGCCAAACCCTAGCGACAATCCGATGGGAGTGATCGTCCAGCCGAGCAGTTCTCTGGCCCCTGCCGGGGCAGCCCCGAAGCCGAGGCGTACTGAGTAGGTGACGTCACCGCTCGCGCGCCAAACCCATAAGCCTGCCGTGTCTGGATGCAACGGTTTCAGCAGACCTACTAGGAAGAAACTGATACCCGTCCCATAACCAATGATCGACACAAGGAGCACAAAAAATCCGGCAACACTCAAACTGCCCCATCGAAACAGGCTCTTCAGAATTCCCACGGGCGACCGGCTCACCTCGGCCCGCGCCATCATCGCGTCTGTCACATATTCGCTCGCCAACTCTTCCGGACGGCCCAACGCCGCCAGCGCCGCATCCACTCCGGCAGCGTTCACTTCTCCGTTTGCAGACGCTTTGTCCAGGATGTGGCTGCGCATCTCTTCGACAATCTCGCGAATCTCCTCCGGGCCAAGGCCGCGCAAACATCTGCGCAGACGATTCAGATAGGCGTCAATTTCCTGTTGTGTGTCCCCTGTTTTGGTCATCTACTTCCCCTTCCCGAGCGGCGACAGCAACTGGTCCATGCTCGACGAAAACCGAGTCCAGATCGCCGCCATCTCAAGCGCGCGTTTTTTCCCCGCTGGCGTGAGCGCGTAGTATTTCCGGGGATGTCCGGCGTCAGATTCCACCCACTCGCTGCGCACTAGCCCCAGAGCCTTCAGCCGGCTTAGCAGGGGATACACGGTGCCCTCCGATACAACCAGGTCTGAGTCGCTTTCCAGACGCCGAAGGATCTCCAGCCCATAGAGCTTCCCGCCCCAAAGCGCCGCCAGAATCGCCAGTTCAAGACATCCCTTGCGGAGCTGCACTTCCCACTTGTCGGCGGATTCAGTCTCATGCGCATCGATCAGTTTCACGCAAGATACTATGTAGTACAAGGTATAGTGTTGTCAAGAACAGTCATCGCGTTTTGGCGCGCATACACATTTAGAATGGAAATAGGGAAGCTAATAGCCAGGAGATCTTTTCTATGCCCAACGACAAATCCCAATCTGCCGATGAGCGCTTGCAGCAGGAATTCAACCGCTGGGCGGAGCAAGGTGAAGGCCCGAAGATGGAGAACCATCACCTCGACATCACGGAGAAGACGCTGCGCCGCATGGACCTTCGACCCGGCGAGCGTGTGCTCGATCTCGGCTGCGGCTCCGGTTGGGCCACGCGTCTGCTCGCCCGGCTAGTCGGTGACGGCCCGCAGGGATTCGGTCAGGTCGTTGGCGTCGATATCGCCGATGAGATGATCCGCCGTGCCCGCGCTGCCTCACGCGATTTTGAGAATGTGATGTTCGTGCAGGGTTCGGCCGCGCGGATTCCCTGGGAAGAGAATTTCTTCGATAAAGTTCTGTCGGTGGAATCGTTCTACTACTACCCCGACCAGGATCGTGCTCTCGCCGAGTTGTTTCGCGTCATGGCTCCCCACGGCCGCCTGTTCATCCTCATCAATCTCTACAAAGACAATGAGTACTCATTGCAGTGGGTGCCGAAGCTGAAAGTGCCAGTGCATGTTCGTTCCGCAGCCGAGTACGTCGAGCTGCTGAAAGCGCATGCTTTCGAAAAAGTAGAGTTCGCCCAGATTCCCGATGACACGCCCACGCCGGAGAATTACAAGACCACGTCATTTCACTCGCTCGACGACATGAAAGCCTTCAAGCGAGTCGGTGCGTTGCTGTTAATGGCGTCAAAGCCAGATGTGCGGAATGTTGCGCCGGGCTACACGATTTATTAGCCAGGAGCCAGGAGCTTCGAGAAAAGGCCCATGCTGTGAGTAGGACGTGCTCGCTCGTGGCCCGAAGCTCGGAGTTCGTAGCCCGAAGGTTGCAGCTCAATCCTCGTCGTCTCCGTCGCTGTCGTGCCTGCTGTCTTTTTCTAGATTCTGCACGGCGCTCAACGGTCGTCCGTCGTTCGCATGGCCGATTTCGATTGCGCCGTTCACGTTCGAGAGCTTCACAAATGCTCCGCCCGCGCCCAGTTGGCCATGCAGGCTATGGCCCACATACTGGTGTTTCGTCACGGGGAACCCAAATTCGTTGGAGATGCTCCCCGACATCGTGCTTGCTTTGACCTCCGCGTTTGCGTCTGAAGGCAAGGTTACATGCAGCCTGCCGTTGACCGACGAGAGCTTCAGCCCCGAGGACGTCAACTGGTCCACACTGGCATCAAGCGAGCCATTCACTGTGCTCAGTTCGGAGAGCCCCTGCAGGTTCCGCGCCTCAAGCCGTCCATTGACGCACGAAGCATGTACGTCTCCAGCAACGCCCTGAATGTCGAGCCGTCCATTCACAAGCTTGATCTCGTCGAGGTTTGCCTGCCGCGGCACCGTGATCGTATATTCCACGCGCGCCGGGTTGTTATGTTCCCCATTGTTCCCGTAATTGAAGGTGTGGTCATGGCCTGGGTATTCCGTATGGATGGAGATTCTGTCCGGACTTGCTTCGACTTCAATCTTCGCTTCGTCGAGCCGTTCTTTGCTCCACGCGCTCTTTACGGCGTCCACTTTCACCTCTGGGCGGTCCCATGCGGCGATGTGGACTGGGCCATTCACATTTGCAAGCTCAACGTGGCCCTGCGCTGAAAGAGGATAGACCTTGTGAAACTCCTCGCGTTCGCCGCGTTGCTGGTCTGATCCTGGCGAAGCGTGCGCGGCAAGGGCGATCGAGAAAATTGCCGCCATCGCCAGGATTAACTTCCGCGAATTTGACACTCCAAATTGTTTTGTCATGATGCCTCCGTCGTGGGGTTAGACGCGGCAAATCGGGATTTGTGAGTCTGGCTTGGCGGGATGCGTGACGACCTAATCCGATTGCACGGTTGTCCTTACACTAAAATGCTCTTGGATCATTCCATGGAGGCGGATCGTACCCCAGGAGAGTGTGTTCGGATCATGCCCGGGCTCAACTTCGAACTTCGGATCGACTTCGAATCAACGACCGGCACGCTCGCCCCAGGGATCCCAGCGAGTTAACGGTCCCACACTCTAAGGAGGCGTGCAATCCCTTTTAGCAGGTGCCTGTTGGAGGAACGTGGACTCGTCGTCGTTTGAGATAGAACGCGATTGCGACGATGATCGCAGCGATCGGAATCACCTTCCAGTCGTCCCCAGCGGACACTGCAACCTTCTTCGGCGGCACGCCGGGAGCGATGGGCGGCGGGTAGGGGTACGGCGCAGGGGATATTGGCGCAGGTGGTTTTACTGAATCCGGCGGCAAGGATAACTCTGGCGCTTGTTCATTCAGGGCATCCACTTCGTCGGGAATGTCTGGTACCGGGATGTCTCCAATGACTTCGTTCAGCGCAGCCGCCTCCAGTTCGATTTGGGGTTCTTGCGGCGCATAGGCGATCAGGTTACCGCATCGCGCCATCAGGGAGTGGCTGCCATCAGTCCAAATGATCTCGCCGGCATGAATCTGAATGCAATGCTTGGTCCAGAAGATCGAGCCATTTTTCCTCGATTGAACGAAGACACACGTGTCTTTTGTCAAGCGTCGGGCGTGCAGCTTGCCGAAGTCGAGAGTCCCGTAGCCCTTCGCCAGTACCGGGTCCTGTAGCGCAGCGCGGATTTCCCGCACCGAGCGCAGTCCTCCTGGCACCAGACTGTACTGGTAGACCGGGCGTGTCTTGCCATGGGACTTGGCGGCCACAGCCGGGGCTGCAACCTGGACCGCGACCGGTGCCGCAACGAAATCGGCTCGCCTGTGCCGTTCCCGATTTGCATACAGCGCCGCGGCGATGACTGCCATGACACCCAGCAGCCATAACCATCGTTTCATGGTGCCTCCGTTGGGCAAATCTCAGTTTGAGCCGCGCGTCTTCCCTCGGCAAGAAATTCGGGTGGCCATCAGATACCAAAGTCACACCCTACAACTGCTATATCGGCCTGAACGGTCCTGTTCTTTAGCTGGCTGCTGAAAAAGCGTTTCCTTGCGTTAGTCTGACCTCAGCTGCGACTCCGCTGTCGCTCTGCTCAATGAAGCAAGGCACAAACCGGCAATTTTCTGATTTGTTGTTTGTTCGCCTATCGGCAAAAATGCGAGAAGCGGTCTGTTTTTGCCCGCTCGCGCCTCGAAGCTCGAAGCTAGACTGTGACCCCCATCACTCACGGGCGTATGATGTTTTGGGTATCCTGTACGGCAGTGACTTTGCCGCCGCAAGAGGACCAATGAGCTGGTTGCAGAACAAATTCGAAAAGAACTTCATGATCTCGACCGTGGACTACGTCTTCAACTGGGCGCGCAAGTCGGCGCTCTGGCCGATGACGTTTGGCCTGGCCTGCTGCGCCATCGAGATGATCGCGTCCTCTACCGCGCGTTTCGATATCGCGCGCTTCGGCTCGGAGGTCTTTCGTCCCAGCCCGCGGCAGTCCGATCTGATGATCGTCTCCGGCACGGTCACGCTGAAGATGGCGCCCGTAGTGAAAAGAATCTACGATCAGATGCCTGAACCGAAGTGGGTAATCTCGATGGGCGCC
>JBAVYO010000403.1:0-14420 GCA_049698855.1 Terriglobales bacterium | reverse complement strand
GTAAAACCGCCCTCAACCACCTGATTCGAGAACTTGCCATCAAACTCAGTCCGCACGTGCGCGTGAATGGCATTGCGCCCGCAACCGTTGTCGCCGGGTCCACAATGTTTCCGCGCGATCGCGTTATGCAGTCGCTGCAAAAATATAAGATCGATTACTCGGAGACCGAGTCCACGGGAGAACTGCGCGGGAAATTGGCCGATTTCTATGCGCAGCGCACTCTGACGCGGCGCCCGATTCTGCCCCAGGACTGCGCCAACGCCATCGTCTGGCTGGCCGGCGATCAGAGCGGCAAAACTACTGGACACGTGATTCCGGTGGATGGAGGCTTGTTCGAAGCTTTCCTGCGTTAAGGAGTTCTATGCAACGTGTCTGCTTCATACTGCAGGTCAAGCCCGAACGAATCGAGGAATACAAAGAGCGGCATCGCCGTGTGTGGCCCGAAATGCAGGCCGCTCTGCGCGAAACCGGCTGGAGCAACTATTCCCTGTTCCTGCGCGAAGATGGGCTCCTGGTCGGCTATCTCGAAACGGAAGACTTCGAGCGAGCGCGCGCCGGAATGGCAAAGCGCGAAGTCAATGAACGCTGGCAGCGAGAAATGGGAGACTATTTCATCCAGCCCAATGGCGTGTTACCCGATCGCGCGATGCAGCCTTTGGAAGAAGTCTTCCACCTATAACGCACATCTGGGGAGCGAATGAATCCTAACCCGGCACTGGGTGTTCTTTTTCACTGGCTCGGCGGTCTAGCCTCTGGCAGCTTCTACGTCCCCTATAAAGGCGTGAAGCACTGGGCCTGGGAGACCTACTGGCTTGCTGGCGGATTTTTCAGTTGGATCATCGCGCCCTGGATCCTGGCTTCATTTCTCACCAAGGATCTGTTCGCAGTTCTTGGCCAAGCGCCTTCAGGAGCCCTCTTCTGGGCATTTTTCTTCGGTCTCTTATGGGGCGTCGGAGGACTAACCTTCGGCTTGACCATGCGCTATCTGGGTCTCTCGCTCGGCATGGCGGTCGTGCTGGGACTTTGTGCTGCATTCGGCACGCTGATGCCGCCCATCTTCCGTGGTCAGTTCATGATCCAGGTGGTCGGAACTTCCTCGGGCCGCGTAATTCTTTTTGGAATCTTCGTTTGCCTCGCCGGTATCACCGCGGCGGGCCTGGCGGGAATTTCTAAGGATCGCGTCATGTCGCCCGAGCAGCAGAAAACGGCGATTCGGGAATTTGACCTGCGTAAGGGTATCGGAGTTGCCCTGCTTTCCGGCGTCATGAGTGCTTGTTTCGCCTACGGTCTGGCCGCGGGCGATCCGATCAAGACCCTGACATTGCAACATGGCACGGCAAAATTGTGGCAGGGACTGCCCGTCCTCATCGTTGTCCTGGTCGGCGGATTTCTTACCAACTTCATCTGGTGCCTGATCCTGCTCACTCGCAACAAGACCGGATACCAGTTCTTCAATTCGCACATTCGAAAAAACGGGATCGACGACGAAGTCATTCTCGAGACGGTTTTGGATGCGCCCAGCCGCGAAGTAGTGGAGCACATCGATTCGGCGCATCGAGAAGGGATTCGAGTGGACGTGATGACGCCGACTCCTCTCGCGTCATCACCAGCGCAGGCGCCAATGCTGCGCAACTATCTGCTGTGCGCTTTGGCAGGAACCACCTGGTACTTTCAGTTTTTCTTCTACACCATGGGTGAGAGCCAGATGGGCCGCTATCGTTTCTCGAGTTGGACGTTGCACATGGCCAGCATCATCATCTTCAGCAGCCTGTGGGGGATCGGTTTCAAGGAGTGGAATGGTTCGGGCGCGCGGGCCAAGTATCTGCTGACTTTGGCGCTGTTTCTGCTAGTCGCATCCACCGTGATCGTGGGCTACGGAAACTATCTGGGACTGGCAAATTCCGCACAATAGAATATTGCCTGATGGCTTCTAACAAACCGTCGCCCCTCGACGTCCAAACCCTCGAGTCGAAAGCAAGACTTTCTGCGGTCCGGTTTGAACGGAAGAACTGCGGAATTGCGGCCATTTCTCGCGATTTTCAGGACAAAGCTGGCAGATTTCTCTGCGGTGCAGACTGTTTGGTGGCGCAGGCAGTCTCGCGCTAACCCTTCTCCGCGAGAATTCCCTGCTAACAGGGAAAAATACAGGGAATTTGTTCAATTTATGGCTCAGATTTACACCCCGAGATGCCATATCAACCTTGTTTTCTGATAGATAATCGCGATTCGCTCATTACGCGGAACAGGAACGTATCAGGGAAGGAATAGGGATTGATCAGGGATTTTGCAGAGAAGAACAGAGAACTCAACGAAAAGGTCACGCGAGAGGTGGAAATCCGAATCGCTTGCGTTGCTCAACCCAATCCATCGGCACGTTGCGAGTCAGTTTTTTCCAGGTCAGACTTTAGCGGTATCGTTTTCCGTTCTTCACCGTATGAGAGGGAAAGAACCGATTGCCCTCGGCATCTTGTCGCAATCCAACCAGCAGGCTCGAACAGTTTGTTTTGAGACCGTTTCGACGTCCCTGATTATCGCTTCGCATCTGAGTCTGAACCAACATCACGAGAAAGTTTACCCGGGTGAGCACATCGGTATTGTTCCGAGAGAGCTGTGACGGCGCAGATTTTGGCGGCAGACATCGCGAAGGCAGGCAGCGCGACGATCGAGGTCAGGAACCCCACTCCGGCAGCCGGGAGCTCGAATTCGCTCACTTTAACGATTAACTGAGGGCGTGAAGTAGCTCTGCTTCGAATCAGCTATCGTAAGTCGAGTGGACGTCGGGCTTTCCGTAAATGCAGACAGTTACCCTTCGGACAGCCCATTCCTCAATCAGTGAAAATGAAGCCTGTATGCGCGTGGGAGCACCGGCAAGGTATTCTCTCCAGTCCGGCTTAGGAGAGGAAAATCGCGAATTGGTGGGCATTTCGCGAGGATTTCAACGAACTATGGACAGAGTTCGCACGGGTTCAGCCGGATAAGCTGACCATCAGTTCTTGAGACCACCATCGCCCTAGTGAAGTCAAGTCGCCTTCGCCAAGTGATCGGCTTTTGATCGCATTCTGTTCGCCAGCTGGCGTTCTCGAAACCGGACTGCCACCTTACCCGGCAGAGAAAATCGATGCCGAAGGGTGGCTTCTTGCTTGCCAGTTCTTTCTCTGCAGTGCGGTTAAAGACTAGAAAAACGCGAATTGGCGGGGATTCCGCGCGATTCTCGGGTAGCGGCGGCGAGATTTCTCTGCGTCTGAGACTGCGTGGCGGAGAGGTAGGATTCCAACCCTCGGTACAGGTCTGAACCGCTAAACCTCGACGTGTTCGTAAGTTGCAGATAGTAAAGTCTAAGCAGAGAATTGCGGGCAAAATTCACCTGGAGAATCCGCTTGGCAGTGCGGTTTTGGTCCGCCGTCCATTCGCAATTTGAAGGTGAAAGCCAGGCGATTCTGTGGCTGGAAGTGGTCAGTCTAGAATGCGGTTCACGGTGCCCGAATTGGTGAGCAGTGACTGCCCGCCCCCTAGCGGGCAGTCGGGAAATCGAAATGTTTTCTGGTGGAAGGATTGATTTTGGGACGTATTGCTCTTTGCCGCATTGCACGGAACACGAGACCCCGACATGTCGAGACGTCGAGGCGACCTTAGCACAAACTGTGAGAGATTCGACAAATTAGCAGAGGCGAAGAAAGACAAGTAATGGGCTACGACGGGGCGATATGTTTTAATGGGCGGGCGTGGACATTCCGCCTGCCAACATTACTCAAACAAAGCCTCCAGAGGCAGAAGACTGCGCCGGATCGGCGGCCAAGGAGATTGCAGCCGAGGCGGAGTTTGGGCCGGAGCGCCAAGTTTTGCCCGAAATGCTCAGCGAAGAGCTTTGGCGGGCGGCGGCGGCAGAACTGGTGGAGTTGAGCAAGGCCGAGTTTGCCGAGGCTCTTGAAACGATTGGAGCCAGGGACAATTTCGGCCTCGACCCAGGAAAACAGGCCAACGAGCGGCAGCGAGAAATGTTCTGGCGGGCTCTGCACCTGGGGGAGCTTGCCATTGCGCGCGGATGCGCGCTGGGGCGCGAGTCGGCATGGCGGCGCTTTCTTGCACAATATCGGGAACAGCTGACGAGAGCCGCGGTGGAGATGACAGCATCGGCGGCGCTGGGCGAAGAGTTGGCGAGCGCCCTTTACTCCGAGCTATTCGGGCTGACGGAGCGTGAAGGCATGCGTTGGTCTCCGCTGCTTCGATACTCGGGGCGAGGATCGCTGATGGGATGGCTCCGCGCGATCCTGGCGCAACGCCGCGTAAATGAGTACAGGAAGACTGGTCGGGAAACTGAGCTAGGTGAGATCGAACCAGCGGCGCGACTTTCCGAGCCGCTTGAGCTCAAACAATTAGAGGATTTGCGGGTGGCGATCAAGATCACCCTAAGCGGGGCTTCCGCGGAAGAGCGCTTCCTGCTTTCCGCGTACTACCTGGATCAGCATACCCTGCATGAGATAAGCCGCGTTCTCCGAGTTCACGAAGCGACAGTCAGCCGCAAACTAAAGCGGGCAGCCGAGCGTCTGCGCAAACAGCTACTGCGGACGCTGAGGACACGGGCCTGAGCCGGCGCGCGGCAGAGGAGGCGCTCGGGACCGATCCCAGGGATGTGGATGTCAATCTGCGTAAGTTGCTGCAAAAATCGGCAGGCGACCCGATCTCGAATAAGGAACGACAAGGTTGAACTGGAATTTCCAACTCGGAATGCACCCCAACCCTGACCAACTCAGTGTGTTCGTGGAGGGTGCAGCTACCTCGCGGGAACACGAGCGGATGCTGGCGCACCTGGCCGAATGCGCGGAGTGCCGGAAGGCTGTGTTTCTCATTCAACCGCATGAGGAGACACAACCAGCTACGCGAACTCCGGTGAAAGGATGGATCTGGGGTCGGCTCTTGCCGGTCGGACTGCCCGCCGCGGCGCTCGCGTGTGGGCTGATAGTCGTCTTTATCATCTATATTCGGCCACATGGCGGCGCTCCTGGGACTCCGCAACAGATTGCAAGTTTAAGAAAACCCGAGGTCCAACTCCCGCAAACGACGGTGGCACCCACTACCGACTCGGAGAGGGTTGCGCCATCCGAAGGACCAAAGAACAGTTTCGTGCCGCACGCGGCAACCGACCTCTCTCGGCAAGAAAACCGCGTCGCAGGTGGCCTGAATCTGCCCAAATCAAAGAGCGATCAAATAGCCGCGAACGTCGAGGCCCCGCAAACAACGGCGGCTGCTCCTTCTGTCACCGTCCCGGTCGGCCATGGGGGGGGTGCGGCGGGCGCTGTCTTTGGCGGGACCGTATTCAATTTGCCGCTGAATGGACGGAATGTCACCGATCTCGATCAACCCTCGACGGCGGCAGACACAAAGGCCGCAGCATCACAAAATAGCTTGGCCAAGGAAAGAACCCTGCCTCAATTGGAGATTGCGCAGAGCGGGCAAGCCGAGGCGCTCGCCGGAGTTTCCGGACGCATCACGGACCCAAGCGGCGCCATCGTCTCGGGGGCGAGTGTATCTTTGCGCGATGCGGCCGGCAAGACGCGACAGACAACGACAAGCGCGGATGGTAGCTTCCACCTGACAGAACTACCAGCTGGGCAGTACGAGCTGATAGCGACGGCACGCGGCTTCAAGACACTCAAAGAATCGTTCCAGTTGAATCCGAGCCAACTTGCCATGTTGCAGCCAATGCTTGAGCTGGGGGCAACGACAGAACAGGTGACGGTGGAGGCAGGCACGCAGGCGGTCCAAACTGAGGATGCGGCTCTCTCGCAGAACGTGGATAGCCGCGTCTGGACCGGCAACGTTCTTTCTCAGAACGTGTATACCCGCGTCTTTGGCGGGAACGGCGACGGCCAGTCGGTGTCGCACGGCAAGCGGTCTCTTTCTCTCGATACCACTGGCAATCTCTTCATGAGCCGCAATAGGGGCAAGAAGTGGAAAAAGATCACTCCGCAATGGACGGGCAAGGCAGTCCGCGTAGAGTTAACGCCAGCATATGAGAGTGAAGTTTCGCCGAGGCCTGAGGACGAAACATCGGGGCAGGCAAACGACGTGGCAGTCTTCCAGTTGACTACGGACGCCGGCACTGTTTGGACCAGCAAAGACGGGGCGCACTGGCATCAGCGGTAACTTCCAAAAAGCCTTCAAAAAATATTCTGCAAAATTCCCAATCAAGCGCGAACTCCGATTGAACGAACAAAGCGGGCCGTCCGCCGTTTGCCGCGAGGGGGACGCATCATGCCTCGTCGGTTCAGGCTCTCGCAGTATCGGCACTTTTGGAAGTGTCCCGGAGGACTCCATGATTTATGGCAAAAGGGTTTATGGCAAATGGCACAAGACGCTGGTCAGATTCACACTTCTGCTTATTGTTGTATTTTTCACAATGTTCGGTTTCGTTTCCCACGATTCGTTTCAGGCGGCGTCTCCTGTGTCCTCCCCTGTTGCAACCTATTCGCAAGGCATTTTGCGGCTAACGGTTCCTTACCAAGCTCTGCAAGCAGGAGCAGGACGATTCACCGTGGAGGTCCTGAATCCGGAAGATCAAGCCGTCGGACACACAGAGCAGCGGAAAGAAATTACCCGCCGTGACGGGGAGTTGCGGAGTGAGGTAAGGCTGGAGAAGTCTCTGGCCATTGACGATCTAGTGTGGCATCGGGTCCGGTACCGTTTCGAATATGACGACGCAAAGAAGCCTGATCTAGAAGGAACAGAATCTATCTCCCAGATTCTGAGCAGGCCGGTAATTCATATTTTGGGACAGCAGACTTATATCGCGGGCGCTGAGGCCGCGGTGCGAGTAATTGTTACGGATTCCAACGATGTGGTTATTCCCGGTCGAGGTTCCGTTGAAATCCAATTTCTGGGCGCAGACGACAAACCGGCGGAGGACAAACGCCGCCCTCTTTTCTCGGGTCGTTTGAATCGTCGCGGAACTATGGAGGCGCAATTCCGCTTTCCTGTGGGGATGGTCGGAAACTATAAGTTGCGCTATATCGCCGATACGCCGATCGGGTCGACCGAGTTTACGCAGGACGTTCGCCTCGAAGACAAAGTCTCAATTTTACTCACTTCCGAGAAGCCACTTTACCAGCCCGGCCAAACGATCCATGTCCGCGCGCTTGCGCTTGACCGCGCCGATCATGCGGCGTCAGCGAAGCGCCCCCTCACATTTGAACTCGAGGATTCGCGCGGTAACAAAGTGTTCAAGAAAGCGACTACAACCGACGAGTTCGGAGTGGCCTCGGCTGAATTTGGGCTAGCCGACGAGGTCAACCTGGGAACGTATCATTTGCGCGCGTTGATGGGCGACGCCAACGCGCCAACCAATACTGCGGAGATCGCGCTGAATGTGGAACGCTACGTCCTTCCAAAATTCAAGGTGGCAGTCGAATTCAGCGAAAACGGCAAGAAGCACAAGCGCGGCTATCAACCTGGCGACCACGTTAGCGGAACCGTGCGCGCCAATTATTTCTTTGGAAAGCCGGTCGATAACGCGGAACTAACCGTGAAAGCTTCGGCGATGGATGTCACAGTGTTTGAGGTCGCCTCGGCCAAAGGAAAAACGAACTCTGAGGGCTCCTATCATTTCGACCTGACGTTGCCAAAATACTTTGCCGGACGGCCTCTTCATGACAGTGCTGCTCGCGTGTTGATTGAGACCACTGTGAAAGACTCCGCCGGTCATTCGGAGACTCGCGGTCAGCCCATCACGGTTAGCGACTCGCCCCTCCTGATTACTGCGATTCCCGAGTGTGGAACCCTCGTGCCCAATTTAGAGAACCAAGTGTTCATTCTGACTTCGTACCCTGACGGAACTCCCGCGAAGGCCGACTTGATGGTCCGATCCTCAGTGAATGGGGATCAACATGCCTCGACCGATGACGGAGGGATTGCCATAATCGCCATCAAGGCAAAGGAAGGCAAAGATGCGTTGCAGATTGAAGCCAGGGATCAGGAAGGAGATCGGGCATCGAGCCAAGTGGAATTAGAGGCCCGTGCCGGTGAGGAGCAAATTCTTCTTCGCACCGAGCGCGCCGTCTATCGTGCTGGCGAGCAGATCCAACTCAAGGTGTTTTCAACCAAAGCCCGCGGCGCGGCATATCTGGACATCGTAAAAGAAGGCCAGACCGTTTTGACGCGCGATCTCGATCTGGAAAATGGCGAAGCGGAACTATCGCTGACGGCTTCCCCTGAAATGGCTGGAACGGTGGATATCAGCGCGTATCTCTTCGGCCGGAACGCTGAGCCGGTTGGCAATCATCGACTGATCTTTGTGCAGCCGGCCAACGAACTGAAAATCGAAACCGCCGCTGATGCCGCCGTTTACAAACCCGGCAGCGACGCCCGCATCAGGTTTCGTGTAACCAACTCGCATGGCGAAGGTGTTCATGCTGCGCTTGGTTTGCAGGTGGTGGATGAGGCCGTGTTTGCGCTTGCGGAAAAACAGCCCGGCTTTGCCAAAGTCTTCTTCTATCTTGAGCAGGAGGTGATGAAGCCACGCTACGAAATCCACTCCATTGGCATGCCGGAAATTGTCGAACCGGCCGAGAGATCGCAGGTCGAACAACACGACCGGGGTGCGCGAGCCTTGTTCTCGGCAACGGAGATCGTAACCCCGAATAAGTTTGAAACGAAAATCGGCGGGGATGTGCCGATGACGAAGTACGTCGAATATATGGCACGATACCAGGCACGCTTTCAAGAGCAGGCGTTTCAGCTGGCAGCAGATCTCGACCGCGCCTATATGAAAAATCCGGACGAGGGTGATCCCACTCATCTTTATGCAAAGCTCGCAGAGGTGCGAGGGGCCAAGTTTCGTGATGCCTGGGGCACGAGCCTCACGCTGGAGCCAGTGCCGTGGGATTCAACAAAACAATATTATGTGTTGCGCAGCGCAGGCCCGGATCGGATATGGAACTCTGGCGATGACCTGCAAGCTTATTTGTGGCTTGAACATAAAAAATCGGAAGAACGGCCACAACCAGGCGGTATCGAGCTCAATATCGAACATAATCGCGGACCGTTCAATGGTCTGGCGGAGATCGTCGGAACCGTAACTGATTCCACCGGAGCGGTCATGGCCGCAGCCAAAGTTGAGTTACGGGACATCTCCACCGGAGGAACCCGCACCACCAGAACAGACGCCACCGGGCAATTCAGTCTGTCCGGTCTGCCTGCCGGCGAATACGAAGTCAAAGTGGCCGCCGCTGGGTTCAAGACCGTTATGCAGAGACTTACTCTGCAGGCGCGGGATCGTGCTGTGCTCTCCTCGAGACTGCCCCTTGGTCAAGCGACGGAGCAAGTTACCGTGGAGGCAGGCGCGCAGCTCGTCCAGACTGAGGACGCGGCACTCTCTCAGACCATCACTACCGGCGTAGCTGGCGGGGTGAGTGGCGGCGCTTTCAGGGCTGGCTCGGTTAGGGATCTGCCGCTCATGACGCGCAATGTTGCCGAGCTCAAAGCGCTCAGCGGCGCAGTCCTGGCCAAAGATAGTTCTGCGCCTGCCACGCACGTTCGCTCCTACTTCCCCGAGGCGCTCTACATCAACCCCGAAATCATTACCGACAAGGACGGTCGCGCCAGCATCGAAATTCCAATGGCTGACTCCATCACTACGTGGCGGATGGCGATGATCGCATCCACGCCGCAGGGAGCGCTCGGCACGTCCAGATCCAGCCTGAAAGTGTTCCAGGATTTCTTCGTTGACCTCGATTTGCCCGTTACGCTTACTCAAGGTGATCGCGTTTCGATTCCAGTGGCCATTTACAACTACTCGAATTCCCGCGGGAATGTGAATCTCAATCTTCAAGCCGCTGATTGGTTCTCGCTCGTCGATGACTCCGCTGAGAAATCCGTCGCAGTCGAGTCGGCACGTGTCGGCAACTCCCAGTTCACGCTGGAAGCCAAACGAATCGGCAAGTTCAAACTCACACTTTCGGCTCACATGCAGGGCCACGCCGATCGCGCCGATATTGTCGTACGGGAAATCGAAGTGATCCCCAATGGACGCGAGCAAAATGCAGTCTTTAACGGCCGCCTCGAAAATACCGTGCAGCACGAGATCAACTTCCCACCCAACTCTATTCCCGAGGCCAGCAAGATCTTTCTGCGGCTCTATCCCGGCCCCATGAGCCAGGTGGTGGAAGGGATGGATGCCATTCTGCGCATGCCCAACGGCTGTTTCGAACAAACATCGTCGAGCACGTATCCGAACGTGCTGGCGCTTGATTATATGAAGCGCACAAAGAAACTAACTCCCGAGGTACACGCAAAAGCGGAGGGATTCATTGCGAACGGCTACCAGCGGCTGCTGACTTTCGAGGTCCCAGGAGGTGGCTTCTCATGGTTCGGCAATGCGCCCGCTAACAAGATTCTCACTGCTTACGGCCTAATGGAGTTCTACGACATGTCGAGAGTCTACGACGTAGACCCCAAGCTGATCTCAAGAACGCAGGAGTGGCTGGCGAGCCAGCAGCAGGGAGATGGAAGTTGGAAGCCAGACACACAATTTATCAATGAAGGCCCGACCAATCGCTATAACTCAGACGTGTTGCGAATCACTGCCTACATTGCTTGGTCGCTCCGAACCACTGGCTACCAGGGGCCGGCTGTCGAAAAGGCGAAACAATTTGTTGAAAAGCACAGGACGGCGAAAGTCGATACGTACACACTTGCAGTCGTCGCCAACTTTGCGGCGGATTACCGAACCGACCGCGAGTTCACTCGCCAGGCCGTTCAAATGCTGCTGGACGCGCGCACCGAGAAGGGCGACCAGGTTTGGTGGAATGCCGAAGAGACGAGTGTATACGCCACTGGTCAAAGCGCTAGCGTGGAGACAACCGGCCTCGCCGTGCAGGCGCTGCTCCAATCGGGCGAGGCATCGGAGACGGCACGTAAGGCTCTCAACTATATCGCGTCGAAGAAGGATGCCTATGGAACCTGGGGCACGACGCAAGCGACGATCATGGCTTTGCGCGCTCTTTTGACCGCGTCAGAAAAGGGAACTGCCGACGTGCGCGGGACAGTCGCCGTTCTACTCAATGGGAAGTCCGTGGAAAAGCTGGAGCTCACGCCTCAGAATAACGATCTTCTCCATCAATTCGTGTTCAAGGACGTTGACGCCCACCGCGCTTCGACGGTTGCCCTGCAGTTTGAGGGAAAGGGAAGTCTTGCCTATCAGATCGTGGGGAGCTACTACTTGCCTTGGGATGAAAAGCCCGCTGGCGAGCCGCTCTCCATTGATGTTGCCTACGATCGCACAAGCCTGGCGCAAGACGACATTGCCACCGCAAGCGTGATTGTGAAAAACAACTTAGACAAGGTCGCCAACATGATCATGGTTGACCTCGGAATCCCACCCGGCTTTGAGTTACTCAGCGAGGATTTGCAGGACTATCAATCGGGTAGCACAGGTCGCAAGAGTGGCCACCTTTCGAAGTTCAGTCTTACCGCGACGCAAGCGCTCCTCTATTTCGACTCTCTTGCTCCGAGAGATAAGGTTACTTTCAAGTATCGCCTGCGCGCCAAATATCCAATTCGTGCTCGGACCTTCAAGTCGCGAGTCTATAAATACTACGACCCGGAGGTGAATTCACTTTCGCGGCCGGTGCAAATGGAAGTGCGCAATCGGTAGCAACATATCGATTCGAGCATCTTGCTTAACAAAATAGTCGGGAGCCGCAAGCGTTGGGTGTTTCCAAAGGCGAACAAAAGTCAAGCTGCTTTCGCGACATCATCGTTTTTTGATCCCAATGCATTCGCCTCTCGCAGCCGTTGAAACCGGAGTGCGTGTCTGCCCTCCAGAGAAAATGGCCCGAAAGCTGAGCTGAGAAGTTGAGAGCGAGATTTTCTCTGGTCCGGTTTGAAAGCAAGAACCGCGTAATCGCGGGCATTTTTCGGGATTTTGAGGGCAACGCTGGCGGATTTCTCCGCACTGTAGACTGTGTGGTAGAGAGATCGGGAATCGAACCGTCGGTCCGATTTTGAAACGCTAAGCCTCGACGTATCCGTAAGTTGCAAATAGCAAATCCTCAGCAGAGAATAACGCACCAAAACCTCCTCTCAAGGACTCTTGCCATTAGTCCGGTTTTGATTCGTCGTCCATTCGCAAACTGGAAGCGAAGACAATGCGATTCTGCGGCTGAACGTGGTCACCGGAATGGTGCTCGCGCTCGAATTGCTTTGCCCTTTGACTGCTTGCCTTACTAAACAGTCGGAAGTGCGGAGAAATCAGACTGTATTGACCTGAGACTGATTTCGCTATTCTGATTTGGCCCATGCGTGCGCCAAGTTAGGTTGTCAAACGCACCTGAGACTCGCGGCAATCGGGCCGCAATTCGGAATCCGAGCTTTCCAGTCGATCGTTTTCTGCCTCGGCGTCAGCTAGCCAAAATTTCGCGCGCCTTTCCGGCGATTCTGGATTTTCTTTCCGGTTCAGTTGAGGAACGACAGAACGGCAGGCGATCATTTGCATCAGCCGCCCGCCAATCATCCCAGCAACTTCCGCGGTCGTAGCCGGTGTCAAGCATGCTGTAGCCAAGGTGGCGGTTGGGGTCGCGTGCGAGAATGCTCTTTGAAACGACGATGGGTATCGGCGATCCGCACTTTCGGTCAAGCATAAATCTCAAGGCGGGTCGTGAAATCTCGGCTTTTCGTTCCCGCTGCCGACGCTTGATCCTGAACCGCCGGTCGGAAGATCTGGCTGAGGATGGGGCCAATTTCAGTTGATTCGCGGTAGACCAGCTTTGCCCAGTAGTTGCTCAAAGGCCGCGTCGCCGTGAAGGCTGGCGAAACTCTGGTCATTGGGAAGATCCAGCATCAGTTCGTCGTGCGATTCGACGCAGATTGTCAGGTGCCTCAGTGCTTCGCGCCTGTTGCCCAGCCGAGCTTCGGTCTGCGCCAGAAAATATGGCGACAACTTGCGTTGTTCATAAAGCTTCATCTGCTCCGAAAATTCCGCTTGGAGCAAGCCGCGTTCGCCACTCTGGGCGAAGCCTTTCGCGGCTGCCTCGGCGACCGCTGATAGTGCCGCATCGTGGGTCAGCAGCGCTTCTTTTTTCAACTCAGCGATGTAATTGGAATAATCGCCAGTGTCTAAATAGGCCATCCTCAAATAACGGTGGGGGGAAACAAAATCGGGCTCGGTCGTCTCCAGTTGTTGCAGCAATCGTAGTGCCTCTTCGCGATGTCCCGCATCCCATAAAAGCACGCCCTTGTCGGCAAGAATGGAAGACGAGTCCGGCATAAGTTTGCGGGCAAGGTCAATCTCGGCCAAGGCCTCATCTTGGCGATTCGTATTCAAAAACGTCGCGTACCAGTGGTGGGCTTTGGCGTTATTCGGATCCAGTTGGATGGCCCGGCGGAACTCCTTCTCGGCATCGGCGGCGTCCCACATTCCAAAAAATGTCACGAACGCCAGCGAAGCATGCGCCTCCGAAGACTGCTGATCCAACTCAACCGCCTTTTTCGCAGCGGCAAACGCTTGGAAATAGGCCTCATTCCCCGGCATCGCGGAGAACTCTCGCAGCAGGTTGTAGGAGTCGGCGAGCCCGACGTAGGCGTCCGAATAATTAGGATCGTGCGCAATCGCCTGGGTGAAGGCCTCCAAAGCCTGATTCAGACTGTCAGGCGTGCGCTTGTTCCAATAGAAGCGGCCTTTCAGGTAAAGCTCCTCGGCCTCACGATTGGCGGGTTGATGCGGCCCTTGGGCACTAGCTGAAACGGATTTTGGGTTCATCTTGGCCTCCCGAAAGCCTGGACGGAAGAGCCACAGCCCGAAAAGTATCGCTAGCACCGGGAGTGCAAAAACCATTTTTTTCCACCGCCACGGAGAATGTTCTGCCCCCAGCGGCGCCGCCGCCGGAGTTGCTGGTTTTTCCGGCGATTCCTTCTCTTGCATTTCATCCGAAAAAGGTTCAGGTAGATGGACGGGCCCAATCCAGCGATAGCCGCGGCGGTCGATGGTTTCAATAAAGATAGGATTCTCGGGCGAGTCGCCGAGAGCATCGCGCAGGCGCTTGATGGCGCTGCTGATGCCGCGGTCGAAGTCGACGAAAACATCCTGCGGCCACAGGTATTGCCGAAAATCCTTCCGCGAAATCACTTCGTTGGGACGGCTAAGCAAAAGAGTGAGAGCGCGAAACGGCAGATCCTGAATCTTGACCTTCACACCACTCTTGCGGAGTTCGCCGGCGCGCAAGTCAGCCTCAAACAGACCAAAGCGGACCACCGGCTGGAGCTCGCTGGGTAGAGGAATGCTGGACAAACTCATATGGCGGTCGCAGGCTGAAGATGGTTCAGTCTACCATCGCGACAAAGGCCTGCGGACTAGCACTTCCGGGCCATACAGCGCCAGACAATAATTTTTCGTAAGTGAAAGATAAATTAGTCCTTTAGCTCGTCGCTTC
>JBAVYO010000402.1:0-6901 GCA_049698855.1 Terriglobales bacterium | reverse complement strand
ACATTATTCCAGGAACGATTCAGATCGTTGAGCAGCGGCATGGATTTGTTTCCGCCGTTGTCGATTGCGCGGGCACGCGATTTGAAGTACATCTGACGCTCGCAGCGCTCGACGATCTTGGTTTGATTGTTGGCAAGAGTGTTTGGGTTGTGGTCAAAACGCATTCCTGCCATTTGCTGGGGTAACGGCCGTCCGCCGATTCCGCCCTATCTCAGCGGCAGCGGCCGCAGGCTAGCGTCCTGCTCTTTGTCGATGGTAATCACCGCGACCCACAGCCGATGCTCTTCTTTACTGAACACGATTCGTCCCCCTAGACGGCGGGCGATCTCTTCCGGCAGCAAGTCGCGGTGATATCCGAAGAACCTCTCTTTGATTTGCTGCCATTCTGTCCAGTTGGCAAGGAGATCACGCGGCGGCTGGTACTTCGTTGAGAAAACGAACGCCACATCAAAATCATTCCTGCGCGCGGCGGCCAAGTCGATTTGCGCGGAGGTAAAATCCTCAATGCGCACCAAGCGAAACGGCTGGCCGACATAACCGAGCCAGGGGCGCGCGAGTTCATCGGATGCAGGCCACGCGGTGAGCACGACGGCATTGGGATAGCGAGCGGCCAGAAAGTGGCTGGCTTCCGCGTGCATGAGCGTGAAATCGCGATAGACGAGATTGTCCTCCAGGGAGAAACCGTAGGGCGGACTGATGAACAATCCTGCGACAAATGCAATTGCAACGATCGCGGCGATCGCTTTCCAGTAACGCGTGCGGCGCCAGAGCGTAGCGACATTAACGAGAATCACGAGAGGGATCACAGGCAGCAGGTAGCGTGCGAGCGCGGCTCCGCCGACGGCAGACATAAAAGTAAGGTAGGCGAGTAAGACGATTGCGAGTACAGCTTGTTGCCAGATCGCAATGCGCGGGCGTGGGACTCCGTGATCGCTTTGGGGAGAACGAAGCATTGCCAACACGGCGGCCAGCGTAAGAAGGTAGAGGCCGAAATAACCGACGACCTGCCAGAGGCGCAATCCGAACGCGATGGGAATGCGCAGGGGATTGAGCGTTGCGGCCACGTTGTAGCGAAAGAAATCCGGATTGCCAAAGACGTATCCGGTTTTCAAGCGATGGAACGCAAACCAACCGGCTAGCGGCAAAGCGGGAATGAACAAATGAAACGCGTTGGTACGTCTTCCCAGTGGCGGAGCAAGTTGTGCAGCTCGTGAACGGACAATCGGAGCCACGATCTGCCATGCGCACAGCGCCAAAGGCGCAATGACCGCAGTCTCCTTCGCTAGGGCCGCGAGTGAGAACCAGAGCGCCACGTGCCAGGGGCGATCCTCCATGTATGCAGCGAGCGCCCAAAAGGTGAGGCCTGCGGCAGGAAGATCGACCTGAGCCAGAGAACTCTGCGTAAAGAAGACGGGATAAATCGCCGTAAGAGCAACGACCGCCCCCGCGACTTGGGAATTGAGAGAGGCTCGCGCCAGCCGAAACAAACCCAACAAGGAAAACGCCGCCATCGCCAACATCGCAATCCGCGCCGCGGGAATCGAATAACCAAAAATACGCCACACGAGCGCGAGCCATGCCATGACCAGCGGAGGGTGAGCGTTCGAGACCGTCGACTGTGGAATGGGCGAGCCGGTCAGATAAAGATCGTGCGCAACCGGAATGTAGTAGCCAGCCTCATCCCAAAAATATGGCAGACGGAGAAGCGAGGCGTGTAGCAGCATTAGCCCGCCAAATAGCAGGAAGAACTGTTTCCACGTCGCAATCGATTGGGATGAGGTCTCCGGTGTAGAGTGCGCGGACGAAGCGTGCATCAGTGAACAGGCCCGCCGGGTGCTCGCGGATCGAGTTTGATCTCACCGAACGCGGCTTCATAATTCGCCACATTCTGCTGCATAAGAGACATCAGAGCTTTGGCCTGTTGCGGGCTCAGGTAAATTCCCTGGAAGTTGCGGAGTTCCACCTGCGCTTCCGCCGGTTGCTGCATGGTGCCGAAGACGAGGAAAAAGTCCCAGACGTTGACCCTGATCTGCACGCTGTTGGCGTAGGTTTCGCGATAGTCGGGGGTTTGAGCGAGTTTTACAGTCGGTTGGCTTGTCTGATTCATATCAGGAGAGTGTACCGCTCGAGCGAGAGGCAGGGAAAGAGCTCAGGAAGGCCGGCGAGCGCCGCTCCGAAGGCAGCCTCGGACCTCACTCTCCGGCGCGTAGGGCATACCGCAATGCGGCCTGGCTGATGGGAACCACACATTCCGTCATTGCACAGCCGAAAGAACATGCAAATTAACCCTCCTTTAACAAGAGCGCAACATTGCCGCAACACGTCCCGGCTACTGTTCAAGTGACAATTCTTGAGGTCCATATCCTTTGCAAGCAGGAGAGGCTCTTTTTCGACCCATGGACTCTTTGGAGTCGACCGCTAGCCGGCGCCAACCGGAGCTCATCTATGTCGTTGAAGACGACACAGACGTCGCTCGTCTGATCGAGCACACCCTGCGCACAGCCGGCTACGAAGTTTCGACATTCCTTTCAGGGGCATCCGTTGTTTCGGCGGCTGCACTGGATCCGCCCTCGCTCTTTCTGCTCGACATCATGCTGCCGGGAATCAGCGGCATTGATCTGTGCCGCCAGATACGCCAACACGAAAAACTCGGGAAAACGCCCGCCATTTTCTTGTCGGCTCGCACACAGGAACCGGACCGGTTGCAGGCGTTCGACGCCGGCGGCGACGGATATATCACCAAGCCTTTCAGCCCGCGGGAATTGATCGCGCGCGTCCGCAACGTTCTTCGCGCTCCCGAGGCGCCTTATCCCGATGTGCTTCGGTTGGGAGAACTGGAGATCGAAGCCTCTTCGATGACCGTGCGCGTTGAGGGGAAAGTCGTGCCGACCACGGTGCGCGAGTTCCGGCTGCTGGAATACCTTGCCCACCATCGCGGGCGCGTATTCACCAGAGATCAGCTGCTTGACGCAGTTTGGAAAGAAGGTTCGTTCGTCACGCCGCGCTCGATCGACGTATTTGTGCGGCGGCTGCGGGAGAAGATTGAGCGCGATCCGCGTCATCCGCGCTATCTGAAAACTCTGCGCGGAATCGGCTACCGGTTCGAAACGAGCCGCTAAGAATCTGGAACAGCGTTAAGAGATCGCCCCCTCGGCCGTCCTTTGCTTACTTACGCTGCTCCAGCTTCACCGATGCCGTGACCGGCTGGCCGTCGCGCAGGACCTTCACTTCGACCACATCGCCGACCTTGCTGCGCCGCAGCGCGTCGGTGAAGTCGTACAAGTTCTTGATCGGCTTGCCGCCGAACTCGACCAGGATGTCGCCCGCCTTCAGTCCCGCTTTGGCCGCCGGTGATGCTGGGCGCACGTCCGAGAACTTCACTCCATTTTCGACCTCGCCAAAATCTGGAATCGATCCGAAATAGGGGCCGTAGCCTCCGCTGCCCGATCCGCCCGCCGGCTTATCTTCAGCGACTACTTGAAATGCAGGGCGCTCCTGCGCATCGGCCAGTTGCTCGGCGACCGAGGCCACCACATTCAGCAGACGCGCCGCCGGCTCGGGATCGATTTTGTCCCATGTATCGGAAGGCTTGTGATAGTCGGAGTGCAGCCCCGAAAAGAAAAACAGCACGGGAATCTTCTTTGCGACAAATGAAGTGTGATCGCTCGACGAGTATCCTCCCGGCGAGTATTCGATCTTGAATCCCGAATTTGCAGAGGCCTGTTCGACCATGGCTTTCAATGTCGATCCAGTGCCGACGCCGCCTATGTAAACCTTGTCGTTCTTGATGCGGCCGATCATGTCCATATTGAGCATGGCCACAGCTTTGTCGAGTGGGCGTGTCGGATCTTTAACCCATGCCGCCGAGCCAAGCAACCCGAGTTCCTCGCCCGCAAACGACTCAAACAGAATTCCGCGCTGCAACTGGCCTTTCATCGGCGCCAGCATTCGCGCCAGTTCGAGAAGTCCTGCCGTGCCGGACCCATTATCATCGGCGCCGGGATGAATCTGCCCGATCTGCGAAGGCGCGAGCGAATCGAAATTGCCGCGCCCGAGGTGATCGTAGTGCGCGCCCACAATCACATATTCGTCGGTCTTGCCTGGGAGATATGCGAGGACGTTATCCACAGTGGCTCGCGTGGTTTTGATGCCGACGGTCAGCGCCGCGCTCTGACCACCACTCAGTTCGAACGACGCAGGCTTGCCGGAATCGTCAATCTGCTTCTGCACATCGGCGAGCGACCTGCCGGATTCCTTCAGCCATTCCGCAGCTACATCGTTTTTGACCTGCGCAAAAATGATACCGATATCTTCCGGCCCGCTCACGCTGCCGAAGCGTGTCAACAAATCTTCTTCGTTGTCTCCGAGCTTACCGTTGATAAGCACCAACGCCTTCGCGCCGTGATTGCGCGCATTGATCGCTTTAGTGATCAGCTGCGAGTGGCGCGTCATCCCGTGGTTGCCTTCCTTCACGGCAAACGACGGCGGCTCGTAGCGCAACACCACAACAATCTTGTCTTTGACGTCCAATCCGGCGTAGTCGTCGTAATGGAATTCATCGGCGGTGGCGCCGTAGCCGGCGAACACAATCGCTCCCTGCGCCGATCCGGACGATGAGAAGCTGAAGGGGACGAAATCCTGCTTGGCTTTTAATTCGCGCTTCTTCCCTCCGCTCACGACCGCGAACTCGTTCTTCCCTTTTAATTGCGCGCCCGTGATAAGCGAAAAGGGCTGCAAATACGATCCGTTCACTCCCGCAGGTTCGAGACCGAGGCTGCGGTAACGCTTCTCGATCAGATGGCGCGCCCGCGTCAATCCCTTGGTGCCATTGCCCCGCCCTTCCATTGCCGGAGTGGTTAGGGCTTTGATGTCGTCGAGAAAGCGATGAGGGTCGGCGCTGGATGCGGGCGGCGGAGTGCTCGCGGAAGCGAGCGTGAAAGAGAAAGTGACAATGATCAGAAGGACTGCGAGATATTTCCCTACGACGCTCCGGCCATCGAATGCATTGCGCATCACAAATTTGTCATCCCGACCGAAGGGAGGAATCTGCTGCTTGGCGGGAGTGAAGGAGCGCGTGAGAAAGGAAGATTCAGTTTTGTAAGTCTGCATGATTCCGCAAATCGTATGTGGAGGGAAGGCGCGTGTCAATGAGTAGGGGCGTGGTAACTCGTGATCCATCACGACTGCCAGCACATCGACCGGCGCGGCTTGTGCTCTTCCAGTAGCGACGGCCATCTTGGCAGATATTCGTTGGCAGTCCTCGCCCTCGGCGCGGCGGGGGAGACGCCGCTCGAAACTCATGGCGCGCGCATGGTATTAGAAGCCCGCCAGCGCCGTGATTCCCTTCCCTTCCACGCACTCATAGGCGCGGCCAGCGGCGAGGTTCTTATAGTCTTCCGTGCGGCCGCTGGGCCAGGCGATTACTACTCGATCAACGAACATTCGATCGATTGCGTCGCGCTTGCCGAGTCCGAAGGTCACGGGCAGTTCCGATTGCGACAGATAGCTCGATCCGCCTTTCACGAGCCGCGACTGGCTTAATCCTCCGTGCTGACTCGATCCTCCATAAAAGATTTTTACGTTCGCGCCGATTGCATCGCGATTCGATTTCGTGCCGACGAGCGAAAAGCGTATGCTGCGGTTGTTCGTCGTCACATCGTTCCGATACAAATACGCCGGGCCATTGTTGGTTGTGATCAGCAGATCCAGGTCTCCATCGCGATCAAAATCGCCGAAAGCCACGCCCCGCCCAACTTTCGGCGCGCTGAAGCCGCCGCCGATTTCCGCGGCCACGTCGACGAATTTTCCCTTCTCATCGTTCACAAAAAGCTGCGGAGGCTGCGCATAACCTACGCCATTCACATTTCGCACTGTGTCGTCGATATGCCCGTTCACCACAGCTAAGTCGAGCGCGCCATCTAGATTCGCATCCAGAAAAACGCAGCCAAAGCCCAGCTTGTCTTTCGACGCCATCCCCAGGCCGCTTGGGATGGCCACGTCGCGGAAGTTTGTTCCGCCAGCGGAACGGTAAAAACCAATCATCTCGTTATCGAAATTCGTAATGGCGATGCCAGCGCCCGAGTCTTCGAGCGCGGCCACATCCACGCCCATGCCCGCGCGCGCCTTACCCTCGGCTGAAAACGCAATGCCCGCGTCCACGGCCACATCCTTGAATGTGCCATTGCGCTGGTTGCGGTAGAGCTTGTTGGGCTGCGTGTCGTTTGTCACCAGCAGATCGGGCCAGCCATCCTGGTCGAAATCAAACATGGCCACTCCCAGCGATTTCGAGCTGCTGTCAAAGATTCCGCTGATCGCGGTCACGTCTTCAAATGTTCCATTGCCGCGATTGCGGAATAACCAGCATGTCTCCCCGCGATAGGCTTCGGGAGTGCAATACGACTTGTGTTTGCCATCACGGCTACAGAAAACGTCGTGCTCCTCCGACCACTTGACGTAGTTGCAAACGAAAAGATCGAGCAGCCCGTCGCGGTCAAAATCAAACCACAGCGCGGACGAACTGAGTGCCTGCCGCCCGCCCAGTCCGCTGGCCTTCGTCACATCGATGAAAGTGCCTTTGCCGGTATTTCGGAACAAGCGGTTCTGGCCAACACAGGTAATCAAAATGTCTGGATATCCATCGTTGTTGTAGTCGCCAACGGCAATGCCCATGCCATACATTTCGACCTCGAGACCGGCAGTGCGCGTCACATCGGAAAACGTGCCGTTGCGATTATTGCGATAGAGCTTGAGGGTGCTGGGCTTTGAGCTACGAGGATGTCCTGGCCAATCGCTGCCATTCACCAGGAGAAGGTCCTGCCAGCCATCGCGATCATAATCGAGAAACGCGCAACCGGAGCCAAGCGTTTCCGGAAGCAGCTTTCCTCCATACGCACCGTTGTTG
>JBAVYO010000401.1:0-35630 GCA_049698855.1 Terriglobales bacterium | reverse complement strand
GCCGACGCTGATTGGCCGTATCGATGCCGCGAAAACCAGCGCGCAGCGCCGCTTCCACAAGGCTCGCTGTGCGGTCTTCCTTCCAGGCTGTGCCATACAGAAAACCGGGCACGCGCGGCGCCGCGGCGCTTGAGCCCGCGTTCGAACTGCCGCTGGGTGGTTGGTCTCCAGCGACAGGCTTCATATCGGTGTCGGGCTTCTTAGGGATTGAGCACGACCTTCCCGAACATCTGGCTGCTGGCCAGATATTCGTGCGCGGCGCGAGTCTCTTGCAACGGAAAGAGGTGGTCGATTACGGGCTTGAGGCGTCCCGCAAAAACATGGCCGAGGACTTCGTTGAGTTCACTCATCGTGCCCATGTAGGAGCCAAGCAGCGCGAGCTGGCGGGAAAAAAGGAAGCGCAGATCGATATCTGCCTTAGGACCCGTGGTTGCGCCGCAGGTGACCAGAGTCCCCCCCGGTTTCAGAGAGCGCACGCTCTCGTTCCAGGTAGCTGGGCCAATGTGTTCAATGACGATATCCACACCTTCGCCCTTGGTGATCGTGCGGACCTCCTGCGCAATCTTCTGCTGGTAGTGGTTGATGACGAAATCGGCGCCCAGTTCGAGGGCGCGCTCCATTTTGCGCTCATCGCCCGCTGTGGTGATAACGCGCGCATGAAACATCCTGGCAATTTGAATGGCGGCGATCCCAACGCCGGAGTTGGCGCCAAGAATCAGAACTGTCTGTCCGGGGCGGATCGCCCCGCGCCCGGTGAGCATGTGCCAGGCGGTGACAAAAACCAGTGGCACGCTCGCCGCCTGGTCGAAATCAAGCGAGTCGGGAATGGGAATGACATTCACCGCAGGGACGGCGATGAGTTCGCAGTTGCCGCCATCAACGGCATTGCCTAGCACGGTGAACTGACGGCACTGATTTTGCAATCCGGCAACGCATTTTGGGCAGCGGTTGCAGAAACTCATAGGCGCGAGCAACACGCGCTGGCCGGCCTTGAAATCGGTAATGTACTCGCCGACC
Organism: Terriglobales bacterium; assembly: GCA_049698855.1. Classification (GTDB taxonomy): domain Bacteria; phylum Acidobacteriota; class Terriglobia; order Terriglobales; family Acidobacteriaceae; genus Acidiflorens. The sequence continues at coordinate 34,613 of JBAVYO010000401.1, read as the reverse complement.
TCGACGATTTCTCCAGCGATGTCGCTGCCGAGAATGTGCGGCAAATTTACTCCGGGCAGGCCCTGGCGCACCCAAAGATCAAGGTGATTGAGCGAGCAGGCTCGCACGCGAACCAGAACCTGATCTTTGCGCGGCTTGGGATCGGGAACGTCTTCGTAGGTGAGAACTTCCGGACCGCCGAACTGATGAATGCGAACTGCTTTCATGAAGGCTCCTCAGAACTGTTAATGTCACATCCCATTTCGGAACAAGAGGCCAAACCGAAATGTACCAAAAGCATCGTGATAAGTCGCACAGAATACATTGACAGATGGGCCGGCTAGGGCGACGATTTGGGTGCAGGCCGCGTTATTTGTACCCACTGGTGAAACATCAGTAGCCCCGAGTGATGACCGGGGCTTTTGATTTTTCGGATGGCTTTGTGCGACACATTCGTGGGGCCTTGGCCGTTCAATCGAGCTTAGCTCGAAATCCCGCTAACGCCAATTGACCTTCCACGATCATGGAACCATAATCACAACATGGACCTCTACGAGGAGATCGTGCAACTGCGCAAGGGTGGACGGCGCGGCGCACTGGCGACCATCGTCAATGTGCGTGGCTCGATTCCATCGTTCAAGACGGCAAAGATGCTGGTGCGCGATGACGGGTCTATCGTCGGGACCATTGGCGGAGGCTGCGTTGAAGCCGAGGTCTGGCAGGCGGCGCGCGAGGTGATAGAGTCGGAGCGCCCGCGATCGTTGAAATTCGACCTGAATAACGATCCGAAGTTCGATACCGGCCTGGTTTGCGGCGGCACGCTGGAGGTTTTTGTCGAGCCCATCCTGCCTCCCGCGGAGCTTTATATTTTTGGCGCAGGCCACGTCGCCTCAAGCCTTTACAAGATCGCAAGAGTCGTTGGATTCGACATTACTATTGTCGACGATCGCGACGCCTACGCTAATCGTGAGCGCTTCCCTGAGGCGCACGAGGTGATCGCGGAAGATTTCGAAAGAGCCGCGAAGCGGCTGACGCCGAGCGAATCGTCTTTCATTGTCATCGTGACGCGCGGGCATCGCGACGATATGCGCGTGATGCGTTGGGCCGTCCAGACTGCCGCTCGCTATGTTGGGATGATCGGTTCGCGGCGGAAAACAATCACCATTTTTGAAGAGCTAAAGAAGGAAGGCATTCCCGCACACTTATTTGAGCGGGTGCACGCGCCCGTCGGGCTCGATATCGGCGCGATTACTCCCGAAGAGATTGCCGTGTCCATCATGGCGGAACTGATCGCCAAACGGAGGAACGTGGAACGCGACCTGCCGCACATGAGCTGGTTTCAGCAGCGGCAGCCTGGCGACTTCGAGCAGAGCCTATAACCGCCGAGACGCAGGGTACGCCGAGAAGACCTATCGAATGATTGCAGGATCTTCTTTGTGCTGCTTCTACCACACTGAACAATTTGCCGTTCGCACTGGAGCAAGCTCGCTTTTCTCTGCGTGCTTTGCGACCTCTGCGGTTTAAGATTCTCTTCATGGCTAAGGAAATCGAGATCAAGTTTCGAATCTTGGATCTAAAGGCACTCGCGGCGGAGCTAAAGCGCGGCGGCTTCCGGGAAATCACTCCGTCGACGCATGAAATGAACACGCTCTACGATTTGCCTGGAGAGAAGCTGCGCAAAAAGGGCGAGTTGCTTCGGCTGCGTGAATACGGGCACGCATGGGTGCTAACTCACAAAGACAAAGGCAAGGCCGGGCGCCACAAAACGCGGGTGGAACTGGAAACACGCGTGGAAAACGGCGAGCAGATGGATGCCATCCTCCAGGCGCTGGGATTCGCCCCCACCTTTCGCTATGAAAAGTACCGCGCCGAGTGGAGCGACGGCGCTGGTCATCTGGTTCTCGATCGCACGCCGATTGGCAATTTCGGCGAAATTGAAGGGCCGTCGCGATGGATCGACGGGACGGCGAAAGCGCTCGGGATCGCGTCGACAGACTACATCACGCAAACTTACGCGGATTTGTTCTTCACCTGGAAACGCCAGGTTGGCAGCAAAGCCAAAGAGATGACGTTTCGCGCCATTGGCAAGCAGTCTCATCTATCGGGTGAGAACAAGAACTAGCGGGCCGCTGAAGAATCATTTGCGAGTAAAAACCGCTTACGCTCCGCAGCACTTTTTATATTTCTTGCCGCTGCCGCAGGGGCATGGATCGTTGCGCCCGACCTTTTCTCCGGAACGCACCACCTGCTGCACGGTTTGCATGTCGCCGGAGCCGGCCATCCGGGCTTGTTCAAGCTCGCGTTTCTTCTTGCGCTGGAAGGCTTCTTCAATTTCGTCGACCGATGTGGCCACCTGGCGCGGACGATGATTGCCTCCGTCGCGGCCTCCGGTGATCACGGAAGGCGTGCCGGCCTGCAGTCCTCGATCGGATGAATGATCGGAGAGACGATCGGATGAGCCTCCGGGCGCGCCGCCTGGCATTGGGCCTTGATCGGGCGGGCGCTCGAGGACTTGCATCAGGTAGAGATAGCGGACGGTCTCTTCCTGAAAGCGCTGCATCATTTCTTCGAACATGTCGAAGGACTCGCGCTTGTATTCAACCAGCGGATCATGCTGCCCATAGCCGCGCAGGCCTATGCCCTCTTTCAAGTGATCCATCGAGAGCAGGTGATCTTTCCACTGCGCATCGATCACGCTCAACATGATCATGCGTTCGTGGTAACGCATGGCGTCGCCGCCAATCAGCTTCTCCTTGGCGTCGTAACGTTCTTTGAGCTTTGCAAAAATAGCGTCGCCCAACTCGGCGCGGTTCAGGGCTTCCGGCTTGATGCCTTCGGCGTAAATATCGACGCCGAAGCGCGTGAAGATCGCATCTTTCAGGCCTTTGAGATCCCAGTCGTCGACGTGCGCCTTGGCGGGGCAAAATTTCTCCAGAATCTCGCCCAGGATGCCGGAAACATAGTCCTCAAGAATCAGATCTTTCTGGTCGAGCCCTTCCAGCAGCCGGCGCCGCAGCCCATAAACGGCCTCGCGCTGCTTGTTCATGACGTCGTCGTATTCAAGAAGATGCTTGCGGGCTTCAAAGTTCTGCCCTTCAACGGCCTTCTGCGCAGCCTCAATGCGGCGCGTAATCATGCGCGATTCGATGGGCACACCCTCTTCCATGCCAAGCCGTTGCAGCAAGTTTGAAACCCACTCCTTCGCGAAAATGCGCATCAGGTCGTCTTCGAGTGAGAGATAGAAACGCGACGAGCCGGGATCGCCCTGTCGACCAGCGCGTCCGCGAAGCTGATTGTCGATGCGGCGCGCTTCGTGGCGTTCGGTGCCAAAAATGTGGAGACCGCCCGCGGAAATTACATCCTTATGTTCTTGATCGGTGTCGGCCTTGTAGCGCGCGAAGACTTCATTCCATTGATCGGTGGGAACGGCATACTCGTTGCCTGCGTAATACCACGTAGTGCGATTGGGATCGTCCACCACGTTCTCGATCTTTCCCTGAGCGACGCGCACCGGCTGCGCGACTCCCTTCTTCACGCATTCCTGTTTGGCCATAAACTCGGGATTGCCGCCGAGCAGAATGTCGGTGCCGCGGCCGGCCATGTTGGTGGCGATCGTCACCATGCCCTTGCGTCCGGCTTGAGCCACAATTTCCGCTTCGCGCTCGTGATACTTGGCGTTCAGCACAACGTGCTTGATGCCCTTCTTCTTCAGCAACTCGGAAAGCCGTTCGGATTTTTCGATGGACGTAGTGCCAACCAGCACTGGCTGCTGGCTCTCGTGAAGCCGCTGAATCTCATCCGCGGCCGCGAAGTATTTTTCTTTTTCGGTGCGATAGACGATGTCGGGATTTTCGACACGTAGCAGGGTCCGATTGGTTGGAATGACAACCACTTCAAGGCGGTAAATCTTTTCGAACTCGGGCGCTTCCGTTTCCGCGGTACCCGTCATGCCGCCGAGTTTCTTGTACATGCGGAAATAATTCTGGAACGTGATCGTGGCGAGCGTCTGATTTTCGCGTTCGATCTTGACGTTTTCCTTGGCTTCAATCGCCTGATGCAACCCGTCAGACCAGCGCCGGCCTGGCATGAGACGGCCAGTGAATTCATCGACGATGAGCACCTCGCCGTCCTTCACCACGTACTCGACATCTTTCTTATAAAGCGCATGCGCTTTGACGGCCGTCTCGACGTGATGCTTCAGAGCCCAATTTTCCGGGTCGGCGATGTTGCCGATGCCCAGCAGTTTTTCGACTTTCTCCCAACCTTCATCGGTGACGGTAATGTTGCGGTGCTTTTCGTCGACGACAAAATCCTTGGTGTAGATTTTGGGCTCTCCCGGCTGCGTGTCAATCTCCTCGCCCTCTTCGAGCTTGGGAATGATGCGATTGACCTTGTAATACTTGTCGGTGGATTCTTCACTGGCGCCGGAAATGATAAGCGGAGTGCGGGCCTCGTCGATCAGGATGGAATCGACTTCGTCGACGATGGCGAAGTTGTGTACACGCTGCACGCAATCGCGCATGTCGAACTTCATATTGTCGCGGAGATAGTCGAAACCGAATTCGTTGTTCGTGCCATAAGTCACGTCGGCGGCGTAGGCGGCGCGGCGTTCTTCATCGTCCAGGTCGTGAACGATTACGCCCACGCTCAGGCCCAAAAAGCTATAGAGCTTGCCCATCCATTCCGAGTCGCGTTTGGCAAGGTAATCGTTAACCGTAACCACGTGTACGCCACGTCCGCTGAGCGCGTTGAGGTACACGGGAAGCGTGGCGACCAGTGTTTTGCCTTCGCCGGTTTTCATCTCGGCGATCCGGCCCGAGTGCAGCACCATGCCGCCGATCAACTGCACGTCGAAGTGCCGCATATTGAGGACCCGCCGCCCAGCCTCGCGGACCACGGCAAACGCCTCTTCAAGAATCTCGTCCAGCGCCTGCTCAAGCACACGCATGCGCTCGGCCTCGATCTCTTTCTGGCGGTCGATATCCTGGAGATCGGGATCGGCTTCGGGTTCAGCGGCGACCGCGCTAAGGCGTTCCTGGACGCGGGCGCGAAATTCATCGGTCTTGGCGCGGAGCTGTTCGTCGGTGAGCTTCTGGATTTCTGGCTCGAGCGCATTGATGGCGGCAACGCGCGGCTGCACACGCTTAATCTCGCGCTCGTTCTTCGTCCCGAAAACCTTGCCTAATAAAGTGTTGATCAAAACGGAAACCCTTCAGAGGACACACGTCCCAAGTTTGACTTTAAGGCTAACACATTAGATGCGGGGGAAATGCGAGTGAAGCAGACCCAGGTTTACCGGCACTCTAAAGAAACGGATTCTCGACGACGAGATCGCCAAAGCGGCGGCCATGCTGAAAATCTTCGCTGTAGAGAGCCTTGCAGCCGCCCTGGATTGCGGCTGCCACAATGAGGGAGTCGTACCATGCAATCTGGTTTGCCTTCTGTAGTCGGAGCGCCTCCAAAAACAGTCCGGACGACGACGGAACTGTCATCAACGGCAGCAGGACTTTGAAGAAATACAATTCCAGTTCGGTCACACTCATCGTGGCCTTGAATTGCCGCAGGCTGACGTTCACGAACTCCTGCACGACCTGGTAACTGATCACACCAAGCCTCGAACCCACTCCACGCGTGACCAATTCCTCGGCGATTCGAGCTTTGCGGGGATCAACTGGGTCGAGCGAATAGACAAAAATGTTGGTATCGATAAAGTATTTATCGCTCATTCATCTCGTCGCGCGTAAACTTGCGGCCCGCGTTCACATGACGGAGGCTGTTGTAAAGCGCGGTGACCTCTGCGGCGGTCACGCGACGGGACCCGTACTGAACGAGCCATTCGCGGAAGGCGTCGATCAGGGGCCGATGTTCGCTGCGAGCCACTTCGCGGGCGCGTTCAATGGCGGATTCGTCGGCGCTGAAGGTGATGTTCTTCATATGCGTTTATCGTCGCTCATTGAACTCCTCGCGCGTGAACTTCCGGCCCGCATCTGCGTAGCGCAGTTTATTCATTAGCGCCCGATATCTCCGCGCTCGAATACGGCCAGGGATCACTTTCAGCCAGTCGCGGAAAAGTTCATACAGTGTAGTGCTGCGACTCTTGGGCAAGCGCGATGTCGGACCCGTCTGCATTAGAATGTAATACTTCCACACGATGTTAGTGTACACGATATTCGTGTAACGACACAAGGCTAGCAGACTACTTAGCGATTACTTCTCTTTTTCAACTTTCCGGTAAAAAACTCCTCCACAGGCCCTGGCTTCAGGGAATTCGCGGATAATCCTCAGCATGGAGGCGAAGCTGAACACATTGCCCTTGATGAGGTTGTGACGGGGGCACGACGCAACGCAATTACCCCGAACATACCCCTTCCTCGGCTCTTTGCGATCAATCGCGGTGGAAACCGTGGAGGCTGTGCCATCGCCGTACACGCAAGTCTGCGAAATGATCTTTTGGAAATCACTAAAGGAAAGGTCGAAGGGCAACCCCTTCCGCCTCGCCGCTCCACGCAGAGTGGCATATCGAAGACGGACGCGCGCTTCGACGCTAGAGCGCGAATATCTCCCCACGCGCTGACTGCGGCAACATTTCTTGCAATAGGCATTTCGGCCGCCAGCTTGATGAGGGTCCAGATAGAACTTCGAAAGCGGCAACTCCGCGCCTTTCCCGCCATCATGGGCGGGGCAAAACTTGGTTGTCTTCGAGTTTTGCCGATGGTATCTGCGAGTCATGCGCGCTAACACATATTTCACTTGGGATCAGATTGGAAGAGGAGACCTTGCTGGCGGACGAGCCGGACCCCCCACCCAGGTATTCTGCTCAAATTCCGAGGTTTACTCTAAGTCTCCTTGAGGTATACGCGCACACTTCGCGAGTGGACCTCAAACACGCGCCTGGTTACTACTGCGCGCGTTAACTTGCGCTCTCCGTCATCCGCGACAAACTCGATCTCGTCACCCTGGTGAAATCCTGGGCCATTGGAGAAGATTGATTCCTTCTCCAAGTGGATATAGTCGCCATCACGACCCTCCCAGAAGAAAGCCCACGTGAATTCTGTTGTCACCATAGATTAGATTCCTCGATTCTAACTCTTTGGTTTTTCGCGCTCAGGGGTCAGTTCCTTTTCGGTCAGTTTAACTTTGATCCCCTCCACCTGTTGAAGCATGCTCGACGGGTCGTACTCCCAGATCGTGCCATCGGGCCTTCTAACGCGAGCGACAAAGCTAACAACTGTAAAGATTTCTGAAACATCATTCTCCCAGGTCGTCCAGCTTCCAGTGTCCTTCAGCGCAATTTGGCCTCTCAAATCCGACACCTCAGTGTCAGATAGTGTCCGGGCGTGTTCGCCCCAAATATCAAAGAGCAGGTATCGCACCTGGAATGCAGTTACGGTCTCGGTTGTGACCGCTTGGCCCGTGGCCTTGTATTTGTAATCCCCGCCGATACTGGAACTCTGATAGACCGTACTTATTCCCGCCCCCGACAGCCGAACCGGGCAGGACGGATCGTTGATCACGAACCACCTCCTCTGGAGGGAGGATCCCTTATTCACCTGAATTCCATACCCAAGATTCGTGACCACGCTTCCGCCGCTGAGTTCTGCGACTTGAAGGGCCCTGCCGCTATTCTTTGGCGGACTTGATAAGCCTGGCGTACTTTGAGGACTCACACATGACGGGGCACTCAGTAGGACAATGAGGATAAGGACGATCCAGGATTTCGTAGCACGCACCATGATCCGCTCCTAAGGAGAGACGACTCCCTCTTAGCGTACAGCAGTCCATCAAAATAGTGACCCCCAGATCGAGATATTTCGAAATTGCACCGTCCTGGGAAGAATGCCGAGTCGGCGGGTGGGAGGCAGACTTTGAGGATTCGTCGAAGAACGTTTTGAGCTCGTTTTGTCGACGCTTTAGCACGGGCGCGATTGGCTTCGCTCGGTTCTCCCTGTAAGATTTCTTTCGCCCCATGTCCACGTTCTATCAGCGCTTTCAGGAGTCTGCCCGGCAGTTTCCCAATAATATTGCCCTCGAAATTCAACGAACAGATACGGTTGAACGCGTTACGTTTGCCGAACTGACGCGCATGGCAGAAAGCGTCGCGAACTGGCTTTCCGCGCGCGTTCCCCGCGATGCACGGGTCGCCATCCTGGCGGCCAACCATCCGCGCTGGGTCGCCGCATACCTCGGCGTGATTGCGGCTGGACGGACGGCAGTCCCGCTCGACACGGCCTTTCACGCCGAGCAGGTTAGGAAACTCCTGCTCGATAGCGGCGCTTCCCTGCTTTTCGTCGATGCCAAGTTCTTCCCGGTGGCGGCGGAAGCGGTTGAAGGAAGCGGCGTGGGCCTCGTGATGACCTCGACCCAAACTGAATGGACGATGCTCGCGCCGGGCCAGAATCGCGCGAAACACGGAACTCAGTTCTGGGGAGATCTTGATTCGATTTTCGAAGAGGGCCCGCACGGATTCCAGCCAGTCGTTCCGCACGAGGACGACCTGGCTGCTCTCCTCTATACGTCGGGCACCACGGCCGATCCCAAGGGCGTCATGCTCACGCATGCCAACCTAGTGGGGGAGGCGAATTCAGTGTTCGGCGTAGTCCACATTGGACCCACCGATGCGCTGCTGGGAATTCTTCCCATGTTCCATGTCCTGGCGCAGATGGCGAACTTGTTTTTGCCGCTGTTCAACGGTTCGCGCGTCGTATATCTGGAAACGCTGAACACCACCGAGTTACTGCGAGCTTTGCAGGAGCGCGACATCACGGTCTTCTGCGTTGTGCCGCAGTTTTTCTATCTCATCCATGAAAAGATCTTCAAGGAGATTGACAAGAAGGGCAAAGCGGCGGCTTCGCTTGTGCGGGCCCTAATGGCACTCAACCGCGGCTTGCGGCGGCTTGGGATCAATGCCGGCAAACTGTTCTTCGGGAAGATTCATGCCACATTCGGCAAGCGCATGCGCTATCTGGTGACCGGCGGCTCGCGCTTCGATCCGGCAATTCAGCGCGATTTCTACGCCTTCGGCACCGATGTTCTCAACGCCTACGGCCTGACTGAGACCAGTGGTGGTGCCTTTCTCAATACTCCCGGCGATATTGTGTTCGGGTCGGTCGGTCCGCCGTTTCCGGGTGTCGAGGCGCGGATCGTGAATCCTCATACCGTGGAAGACGGCCGGCCCGAAGCCGGTGAGATTGCCATCCGTGGCGCGCTCGTGATGAAGGGATATTGGAATCGTCCGGATGCGACCGCGGCGGTGCTGCGCGATGGATGGCTCTACACAGGCGATCTCGGTTATTTCGACACGGGCGGGAATCTCTTCATCACGGGGCGCAGCAAGGAAGTGATCGTCCTTGCGAACGGCAAAAATATCTACCCCGAGGAGATTGAGGCGCACTACCTGAAGTCTCCTTATGTGAAAGAAATTTGCGTGATGCCACTTGAGTCGCGTCCGGGCGATCCAACATCCGAGCGCCTGTATGGCGTGATCGTGCCCAACTTCGACCTGCTGCGCGAGCGCAAGATCGTCAATACCAAGGAAGCGATCCGCTTCGACGTGGAAGCTTTGTCGCACAAAATCGCATCCACCAAACGGCTTGGCAGTTATGAGATCTGGCAGGAAGACTTGCCTCGAACCACCACCCGCAAGCTAAAGCGATTCCAGATTGAAGAGAAAGTTCGCGACCTCCAGCGGCACGGAGGCGGCGGCGACGCTGCAATCGGAGTGGAGAAGCCGCTCACCGACGAAGAGCACGCGTGGCTTGAACGCGAAGATGTGAAACGTGCGCTCGCCACTGTGAACGACGCTTCGCGAAACCAGTTGAGTTCCGTTCGCCCAACGCACAATCTGGAACTCGACCTTGGACTCGATTCCATGCAGCGCGTGGAGTTACTCAGCGCACTTGAGCGGCAACTTGGTGGCCACGTGCCGGAATCGCATCTGGCGGAGATATATTCGGTGCGGGATCTGGTGGATGCCGTGCTTGCCAGCACAGCTCGTGGCGAAGGTGCTGCTTCAGCCACTGCGCCAGGTTGGTCAACCATTCTGGACGAGCCCGTCACTGATCCCGATGTGCTTGCACTCGGACAGCATGACCTGTTCGCGGAAGTCTTTTTCTTTACGCTTGGCCGGCTCATTCATTTGTTCGCTCTCGACCGTTTTAGTCTTAAGGTACGCGGGCTCGAGAACTTGCCGCAAAAAGGGCCGCTCCTTTTGTGCTCGAACCATCAGAGCTACATTGACGCTCTTATTTTGGCAGGCGCGCTGCCATGGCATATCTTTCGCGACACCTTTGCGGTGGGAACGAGTGAAATATTTGGACAGGGCTTCATGAAACGTCTGGCGAGGCGTCTGCGTGTAGTTGTCCTCGACCCAGACGCCAATCTTGTGCCCGCTATGCGAGCGGGCGCGTATGGATTAAGAAATGGTCGTGTGCTGGTCATGTATCCGGAGGGAGAACGCACAAACACTGGAAACTTCGGCGTCTTCCGCAAGGGCGCCGCGATTCTCTCAATTCACACCCAAACGCCGATTGTCCCCATTGCCATTGACGGCTTCTATGAAGCGTGGCCGCGCCACCAGAAGTTTCCAAAGTTTACCCGCTTGCGAATGACGATTGGGAAACCAATTCTGCCGCCGGCGGAAAGTACGGCAAGTGAAGCCGCATACGACCAGTTAACTGCGGAATTGAAGTCTAAGATTGCGGCGATGTGGGAGGAGCTGCGCGCCGTGGAGCCATAGCAAAACCCGCTTCATTTTGCGCGGGGATGCGTTCGGTCGTACACATCCATCATGTGCCGGACAGAAAGCTGTGTATAGCGCTGCGTCGTCGCAAGGCGTTCGTGGCCCAGCAGTTCCTGAATCGCGCGTAAGTCGGCGCCTTCCTCGAGCATGTGTGTGCCGAAAGCATGCCGCAAAGTATGCGGATGCACATCGGGAGACAGGCCTTTGGCGACCGCGATTCGCTTAACGATGCGCCCTACGCTGCGAGTCGTCAGTCGTCCTCCTCGTTGATTGACTAACAGGGCAGGCGTGACTTTCTTGACTGTTGCCAATAGTTGTTGCCGCCACGGTAAGTAAGTCGCAAGTGCGCTGCTTACCGAATCGCCGAACGGCACATATCTTTCTTTCTTGCCCTTGCCTCGAATCAGGATGGCTTCATTACTCACGCGTATGTCTTCGAGATTGATGCCAACCAGTTCGGAGTTGCGGATGCCGCAGCCGTAGAGCAGTTCGAACATGAGGCGGTCGCGCTCGGGAAAAGAAGCGACCTCCGGCATTTTGCCGTCGAGCACCGAGTTCACCTCTTCGATGGTCGGAACACGCGGTAACTTCGTGGGCAGCCGCGGAGTGGAAACCAGCTTCGCCGGATTCTGCTCAACCACTCCTTCCTGCGCCAGCCAGCGATAGAGCGAGCGCACCGCAGCGAGTGCACGCGCCACCGAAGTCTTGCTCAAACCCTTGTCATAGAGATGGGAGAGAAATCCACGGATTACAACATGGTCAATTGCATTCCAATCGCGGCTGCCAATGTAGGAGGCAAAGGAGTCGAGATCCCCCATGTAGGCCTTGATCGTATGCGCGGAAGCATTGCGCTCGCGCAGATGACGGAGAAAATCGTCGGTCGCGCGTTCAACGGTTGTGCGCTTGTGAGCCATCGCTAATCCGGTAGATCCAGTCATTTAATCCCGCGACCCGACACCTGAAACCTGAGGCCTAGTTTTCGCCCTGGGATGGTGCTTCGCGTACACACTCTTCAACCGGTCGAGCGCTACATGTGTATAAATCTGCGTCGTGGAGACATCCGCGTGACCGAGGATCGTCTGCACCGTACGCAGGTCTGCGCCGTTTTCCACCATGTGCGTGGCGCAAGAATGACGCAGCATGTGGGGACTTGCGTGCCGCCCCGCCGCAACCGAAGCGCGGCCGACTAACTGCCACACTCGCTGACGAGTTAGCCGCCGTGCGCCGGCTCCCACAAACAGCGACGAGGAGTTCTTCTTTCCAGCCAGCACTTCCCTGCCGCTTTGTAAGTAATGCTTCAATGCCTGCTGCGCCGGCACTCCCAGCGGAACCATTCGCTCCTTGTCGCCTTTGCCGTGGACCAGGATGTATCCGAGATCGAGCTTCAAATCCTCCAGCCGCGCTCCCGCCACCTCGGAGACACGCAAGCCTCCGCAGTAGAGCAATTCCAGCATGGCGCGATCACGCAAGGCGAGCGCCTGCGCTCTGGGACTGAGGATGCCTTCGCGTGGCGTGGTAAGCATGGTGTCCACTTCGTTGCGGCTTAGCGCCTTCGGCAGGACTTTCCATTGCTTCGGCGAATCGATGTTGAGCGTAGGATCCTTATGAATTTTTCCATCCAGCAGAAAGTAGCGATAAAGATGGCGGATCGCTGATAGCTTCCGTCCTACGGACCGGCCGTCAACCTGATTCGAGAACAGCTCCTGCATGAAGCCGCGCACATCTTCGCGGCTCGCCCCGATCAGCAGGCGATGATCTTTCTCCAGAAACTCCGCAAATTGCCCAAGATCGCTCGTGTAGGCCGCAATCGTCAGCCTGGCCGAACCGCGCTCTATTCGCAGATAGTCGAGGAAGCCGGAGAGAACGCGAGCGTTGGCGTCGGAGGGCATTAAAGCAAGTATCCGCCGCACACAGGAACCGCAAAAGTAGCGAGCAGGGTGCGTCTGCCAGCAGCTTGCCAAGGTCGCGTCATCTGTTTTCCGTCGGGCGTCCTTGCCGACCGAGCCAATAACGTCGCCGATGCTACGCGCTTAGCGACCGCAACTCTCAAGCACATCCACTGCGTAGAGCGCGCCTTCTGGCGTTTCTTCGTGCTTGAAGTAGGAGTATACGTCGCGGCCTTCGGCCATGTGCTGCTGAATTCTCGCGACCATTGCTTTGCGTTCTTCTTGCGTGTAGCTGGGTTTGCGATAGCGGTAGTAGGCGTAATCGGCGGTAACAACGTCGGGCGTGTCGCGCTCTTCGCTCTCGGCCACGCAGAGCGCGACATTGCGGTCGCGTAAGGTTTGCCAAGTTGCCTCATCGGACGTTCCTCCACCGAACCACGACGCGTGGCGGAACTCGAATGCCGCGCGGACGCTTCGGGGCAGCCTTTGCAGGAACTCGGAAAGCACAGCCTGATCGGCTTTGAAATTCGGCGGCAACTGGAAGAGCACAGGGCCGAGCTTTTGCGCGCGCTCCAAGGCTTCCAGCGTGGACAGGAAGCGGCGCAGGAATTCGTCCGTGTCCTTCAATCGCTTGATATGCGTGAGCACCTGATGCGCTTTGATGGTGAAGCGGAAATGCGTAGGCGTTTCTTCAATCCATTTCGCGACCGTCGTTTCCTTGACCAGTTGACGGAATGTGAAGTTGACTTCGACCGTGTTCAGCTTAGTTGCATAGAAATTCAGGAACTTCTTCTGGGCCAGCTTCTCGGGATAGAACGCGGGCTTCCATGTTGGATAAGCCCATCCTGAAGTTCCGACATAAAGTTGCGCCATGTTGTGCCTCAAGAGCGTTTGGTGATGTTGATTTTCCGTCCGATTGTCTCATCGAACGGCACTGATTCGATCCCCCCTGCATGGTCTCTGAAAATAAAGGTTTCAGGAATAATTGCATTCCAAATCTTTCAAGAATTCTGTCAATCACTTAGCCTTTCGCTTCGATTGAACCAGGCGCTCTTGTGATCGTGTTATCTCCCTCGGCGTCTTCGCGCCGCCGGTTTCGCCTTGATCCTGGTGCTCTTGTTCCGCCTGCGCTTCGGGGGCTAGTCCGGCCAACTGCGGGAGCTTCTGTTTCAACTCCTGCACGGGCTTGAACAGGTCTCCCAGCTTTTCGACGCGCGCCAGTACATCTTTGGCCTCAAAGACCAGACGCGCCGCATCCTTTTTCTTCAACGCCTCCCCAACCTCGCGCCACTCGACCGGAGTCGAAATCGTGGGCTGCTCACGCGCGCGCAGGGAGTAGACCGAAATCGTAGTCTTGTGCTCGTCGTTCTGGCTCCAATCGACGAATACCTTGTTGGTGCGCACCGCTTTCTTCATGTCGGAGACGACTAGCTCGGGATGCTCCTGCTCCAGCAGACGGGCCACAGCGTGCGCGAACGACTTTGTCTCGTCGTAACTCGTTTTCGTGTTCAAGGGGATATAGATCTGCATTCCTTTTGAGCCCGACGTTTTCGGAAAACTCTGAAGCCCGAAATGATCAAAAATATCCCGCACCCAAAGCCCGACCTGGGCGCACTGCAGAATATTGGCTGGTGGGCCGGGGTCGAGATCGAAAACAATCATGGTTGGGGTTGCGATATCGTCCGCATGTGAGAGCGAGGGGTGCAATTCGATCGAGGCCAGGTTGGCGATCCAGACGAGCGTGGGCAGATCGTTGGCCAAGAGGAAATGAATGGTGCGGCGGTTGCTCCCGCTCCAGATGGGCGTCGTCTTTACCCAGTCGGGCTTGTGCATGGGCGCGTTCTTCTCGAAGAAGTATTCGTGGTCCACGCCCTCGGGATATCTCTTCATCGTAAGCGCGCGGCCCGCCAGATGCGGCAGCAGCACGGGGGCGATGCGGACGTAGTAATCCACGACCTGGCCTTTGGTAAAACCGGCAGCAGGATAGAGGACCTTCTCAAGGTTGGTCAGCTTGAGCTTGCGGCCTTGGACTTCGACGATGGTGGGAGTGGGCATGAGTTGGTCATCCGTCGTTAGTCGTTGGTCATTCGCTGCCAGCGGCTACTGTCGATCTTGTCGCCTATCATTCAGTCTCGTCTTGGATGATCCGCTAGCTTACAACGTTGACCACAACAATGCCCAGTTTGACAACCCTCGCGGCATCCACGTACCTTCGATTTTAAGTTGATTGATTGCGTGGAGGCACGATGAAGTCCCGTTGCAGGTTCACATTTGTCCTTTGTTTCGTATTCTGTTCGCTGGCGTTCAGCCAGGATCTGGAATCCTTCGAAAAACGAACCACCGTCAAGAAACTCGCGAACGGCCTGACGGTCATTATCTGCGAGCGTCCGGAGGCTCCGGTATTCTCCTTCTTCACGCACGTGGATGCGGGGTCGGTGCAGGATCCTCTGGGCAAGACTGGTCTGGCGCACATGTTCGAGCACATGGCGTTCAAGGGAACCGACACCATCGGCACGCGCGACTATGTAGGTGAGAAGGCGGCGTTGGCCAAGGTGGAAACGGCTTATGCGGAATATATCCACGAGCGGGATAAGCGCATTGACCGCAACGACGAGAAGGTGAAGCAGCTCGAACAAGCGTGGAAAGATGCGATTACGGCTGCCGATAAGTTCTCCGCGCCATACAACAATGAGTTTGGCAAGATCGTGGAGAGCGAAGGCGGCGAGGGGATGAACGCGTTCACCACCTGGGATGAAACCGCTTATCACTATTCTTTTCCGGTGAACCGGCTGGAGCTGTGGGCCTATCTGGAGTCGGAGCGATTTTTGCACCCGGTGCTGCGCCAGTTCTATAAAGAGCGCAACGTCGTGATTGAAGAACGGCGCATGAGAACCGACAACAGTCCGGTTGGGCGGTTGCTCGAACAATTTACTGAAGAAGCGTTTGTGGCTCAGTCGTATCACCGGCCCACGATTGGCTGGATTTCGGATCTGAACACTTTTTCGGCTACCGACGCACAAGCGTTCTTCGATAAGTACTATGTGCCGTCGAACATGGTGGTTACCGTGGTGGGCGACGTGAAGGCTTCCGAGGCGATGCCGATCATCGAGAAATATTTTTCGCGGCTGCCGGTGCGGCCCAAACCAGATGAGGCGGGCACGATCGAGCCGCCGCAGAATTCCGAGCGCCGCGTCGTCCTCCATGAGCAAGCGCAGCCACTTTATCTTGAGGGCTACCATCGGCCCGATTACCGCAGTCCCGATGACGAGGTTTATGACGCGATTGCCGACCTAATGTCGAGCGGCCGCACATCGCGGCTTTATCGCGCTCTGGTGCGCGACAAGCAGATTGCATCGGATTCGGAGGGCTTTACCGGATTGCCAGGAAATAAATATCCGCACCTGTTTGCGTTTTATGCGGTTCCAATTCCCGGCCACACCACGCAGGAAGTGGCCGACGCGATTCACGTTGAAATCGAGCGCTTGAAGAAAGAAGATATTTCCGACGAAGAGCTGAAGATGATCAAGACGCGGGCTAAGGCCAATCTGATCCGGTCGCTGGGGTCGAATGAAGGATTGGCGTTCGCGCTGGGAACCAATCAGGCGCGATATGACGACTGGCGTGAGCTTTTCCGCTCCGTCGATCGCATAGAGAAGGTCACCAAAGCCGATATCCGGCGCGTGGCGAATCAGACATTCGTTTTCGATAACCGAACGGTGGGGATTATCGAGTTTGCGGGGCCTCCGCCCTCGGCGGCTGCGGCTTCGCAGGGAGGTGGACAATGAAACGCAGATCGGCTCTCCTTTTCGCCGCGCTTGCGATTGCTGCTCTCTTTAGCGGCGTCATTCCAACATGGGCTCAGACAAGTTGGAAGCAGATTCCAATTCCCAAGTTACCGTCGTTCAAACCTACCGAACCTAAACGGATCGAGTTACCCAATGGCATGGTGATCTTTCTGCAGGAAGATCATGAGTTGCCGCTGATTGATGGAACCGCGCGCCTTCGCGGCGGGGAGCGCGACATAGCTCCGAGTCAGGCGGGGTTCATGGATATCTACGGCGAAGTCTGGCGCACGGGCGGCACCAAGAACCAGACCGGCGATCAGCTTGACGACTTTCTCGAACAGCGCGCGGCCAAGGTCGAAACCGGAGGCAGTGAGGATTCGACCAGTATTGGCTGGTCTTGTTTGAAAGAGGACTTCGACGACGTTTTCAAGGTGTTCGTGGATTTGCTGAGGAATCCTGAATTCCGCGCCGATAAGATTGAGATTGCCCAGAAGGGCGAGTATGACGGCATTTCGCGCCGCAACGACGATCCTTCACAAATTGCGGAGCGCGAAGCAGCCAAGCTGGTATATGGCGCGAATAGCCCCTATGCCCGCGTCCCCGAGTACGCGACCGTTGCCGCTGTTAGTCGCCAAGACTTAGTCGACTGGCATTCGCGTACCGTGTACCCCAACAACATTATCCTGGGTGTGGTCGGCGATTTTGATTCGGCGAAGATGGAGGCTCGTCTGCGCGAGGCTTTCGAATCGTGGCCGAAAGGGTCAGCCGTTCCGGATTTCGCAACCAAGGCCGAGCCCGCTAAACCGGCGTATTACCTGGTCGAGAAAACCGATGTAAACCAGAGCCACATTCAAATGCTGGGGCTCGGCATCACGCGCAAGAACCCCGATTACTACGCGATCTCGGTTTTTAATGAGGCCTTTGGCGGCGGGTTTTCGTCGCGTCTGTTCAGCGATATTCGCACGACGAAAGGCTTGGCGTACTCGGTTGGAGGCGGCATTGGCACGGCATGGGATCACGACGGCATGTTGCGCTTGATGGTGAGCACAAAGAGCACGACCACTTTCGAATCGATCCAGGCGCTGGACGAGGAAGTTGCTTCGCTCGCCACCAATCCCATAAGTGACGAGGAAATCGGCCGCGCAAAGGACAGTATTCTGAATTCGTTCGTATTTCGCTTTGATACTCCTGAAAAGGTGTTGCGCGAAAAGATGGCGTACGAGTTCTATCATTACCCGCTCGACTTTCTGGAAAAGTATCAGGAAGGAATTGAGAAAGTTACGAAGGCCGATGTCGCGCGCGTCGCCGCAAAATACCTGCATCGCAATCAGATGGCTGTGCTGGTGGTGGGCAATCCAAGCGAGTTCGACAAAGAGCCGGCATCGCTTGGGCCTGTACAGAAGATCGATATCGCGATTCCAGCTCCACCTAAGGGGCTGCTGCCAGAGCAACCGGGTGCCGAGCAGTAGGGGCATATTGAGTGTGGGATAGCGACCCACAGCGGTCGAATCGAATGACCAATGTCTTTAGCTTGCGTCAGGTGGCCGCTCGCAACGTCACGCGAGTCGGTAACAGTTGTCACAGACAGGATGGAAACGTAAGTCCAATATTCCGACTCGAGACTGGTTGGCCCCTCATTCGGTAGTCCTCAATCGAGCTGCAGAGTATAGGACCAGGGTTGAGCGGTAAATCCAGCCCAGACCCGTGAGTAAAGGTACCAGACAGATTTGACAAAATCGACCCGGCGCGCTTCGGGGGAGGGGTGCCGGGGCTTTTTATTCCTCTCTTCGTATGTCACTGACATCCGCCACGGATCCACTCCAACCGGCGTGAGCGCCAACATGGCCTAATCATCCTCGCACAGACAATTTTGCGTCCGCCGTGTTAGCGTTTTGCTGCGTCTCCTAAGTCATCTCCCTCGAGGTATAGGATCTATGCGCCGCCTTTGTCTTCTTACTCTCGTTTTTTCTATCGCTGCACTGCTGACCGCGTGTGGCAGCAGCAGTTCAACACCAGCGCCGTCGGCGGCGCCCAGAACCGTGACGGTGAGCTGGGTGAACACTTACTGGTCGCCTACCGGCCCTGTGCAAGTGCCGGAGCCAGATTCGGCCGCTGTGAATATCGAAGCTCTTGTGCCGCAATCCGACAACTCCATCACTCTCCTGAAAGCGTCGGCTACATCGTCTCCGGGCGTATTCACCATTTCCAGCGTGCCTGCGGGAAACTACTGGCTGGCTGCTGGCGGCGGCACGTTCTTGACGAACACATCCACCTTTGACGCGGGGAGGGACTATTGGGGAGGCCAACCGCCAGTGACGACCACCCCCAGCGACCCCACGTTTAACTTCAACATTTCCGGGATTGCCGCCGATCCGAATGTCGACACTTTTGAGTTCTCCACGGTGCCGCCGTCGTATTCGTTCTCAGATCAGATCTCGCCGGATTCGACTTCACTCACTTTTAGCCAGCCGTTTGGAAGCACCGTTGATTGGACACAAATTCAGAATGCATTCCTGATGCAGTACCAATTTGTAACGGTCGGCACTCTGGGGGTTAATGTGCTGGGCCCGGAACTTACGCTGTCGAACTTGACGCTTACCAACGGCGGCCCCAACGCGATATCGGGAACGCTCAACCCCACAACAGTGACTTCTCTCGACCTTAACGTGAGCGGATCGCAGTGGACATCATTGCTAAACAACGTCGGCCCTGCAAGCGCAACTGTCGAATACTCGTCCTTGACCCTCACCGCGGAGCCATTTGTAACGGGCATCAATGCGTACTCCCCTGGAGGTATTACAGGCGGCATTGGCGGGGTAGGCATCAGCTCGCTGTCGAGTTCGCCGGGTGGCGGCGTGGAACTGTTCAGCACCGAGTCTGTGCCTCCTAACCAGAGTCCCGGCACATTGCAATATGGAGACCCATTCGACTCCACCTGGACTCGTCCCCTTACTTATTACGAGGGAGCGACGATCCCACTTCCTGTTCCGAATTCCAGCGCCACATACAACTTCTCTCTTGTGGATGGCGAAAGTGTGTCGCCCTCGAATTCGACAATCGTTCCGGTTGCGCTGCCGGTGCAGAATCCGACAATCAATGGATCGAGCTTCTTCACCGCAAACACGGCAGATTCGACCACGCCGTCGTTGAGTTGGACTGCACCCACCGGGACCGCGCCCTACGGCTACCGCGTGGTTGCGTATGTACTCACCACAGTAAATGGCGCGCCCGCCTACGCGCCCGCTGGCACTTACAACACGGCTGGAACGTCCGTCACGCTGCCGCCGCTGGCAGGCGGAAACACTTACATCTTCACCATCACGACCGAAGTGGACGGGGCAGCCAATATGCAAACCAGTCCATTTCGCTCCAAGCTACCGACGGGCTTTGCCAGTGTAATATCGGCTCCAATCACGATCAGCGCATCGGCAACTACTCCGCAGATTGATGGCGACATTGAGGAATGGAGCCACCTAGTCAATCTTCAGTCCGACGATCGTGCAAACACGCATTCGCGGGCGGCCGCACATTCGCACTGCGCGTTCGCGGGAAACGCGCCGCTTCGCCCTGTTTGCGAGTAAAACTCGCCGCATCGATATCGGCCTAACCCTCTTGACATCGCCCCGCGTCCCGGCGTAGCCTCGCCTGCAATCGTTCGGCGTTAGACTTCAACAATTTTTGTTTTTCAAGCCAAGGAGGCTTTCCAATGGTCCACCTTGCGGCTCTGTGGCTGCCGACCGTCGTTTCGGCCGTCATCGTTTTCATCGCCAGCTCCATCATGCACACGGTGCTGACCTATCATCAGGGCGACTACCACCAACTTCCGGACGAGGACAAGATCCGCGCCACGCTGCGCGCCGCGAACCTGAAGCGCGGCATTTACATTTTTCCCTACTGTACTCACAAAGAGATGAAGTCGCCGGCTGCCATCGAGAAATACAAGGAGGGGCCAGCTGGATTCATGACCATCATGCCGAGCGGGCCGCCCGCCATGCCGAAATTTTTGGGGCAATGGTTCGCCTTCTGCCTGGTCATCAGTTTTTTCACCGCATACTTGACGGGACACACCGTTGCCGATGGAGCCAACTACCTGGTGGTATTTCGCGTTGCCGGGACCGCGGCTTTCATGGCGTACGGATTGGGCCATCTCAGCGACGGAATCTGGAAAGGACAACCATGGTCGGCCACGCTGAAAGAAGTGTTCGACGGCCTGGTATACGGCTTGCTGACGGCGGGCGTGTTTGGCTGGCTCTGGCCTCGCTAGGACGTGAAGAAAACGTCACGGGAAGAACACGACTCTGTCTACCAGGTGAACTTGCGGTAGAATATGGAGACCGCTTCGTCTGGGAACCGGCCGCTAACCCGGTTTCTCACATCCTAACTATTTGAGGTTCCTTATGAAGCGGACTCGCCTTCTCCGAATCGTCCTGTTTGTCGCTGCAATCCTTCTGGTGAGCGTCTTGGTCGCGCTCAACGCGCGGCGCGAAACCGTCGCAGGCGCCGCGCCCGCGTTTCGCGGCGTGCTCACTTATCACAACGACAACTTGAGGACGGGCCGGAACCAGAGCGAGACCACACTCACACTCAAGAACGTGCAGTCGACCGCATTTGGGAAGCTGTTCGTCCTGCCCACCGATGGGCTTGTAGACGCGCAGCCCCTTTACGCACCGAATCTGACGATTGGCGGAAGCACTTATAATGTGGTGTTTGTCGAAAGCGAAAACGACACGGCCTATGCCTTCGATGCCGATAGCGGATCATTGCTATGGCACGTCACCGCGCTTGGTTCCGGCGAAACGGCTTCAGACAATCGCGGATGCAGCCAGGTTACTCCCACGATTGGCATTACTTCGACTCCGGTCATCGACCTAACGTCGGGGCCGCATGGGACGATCTATCTGGTGGCGATGAGTAAGGACGGTTCCGGCAATTACTATCAGCGCCTGCACGCACTGGACATCACGACTGGCGCGGAGGAATTTGGCGGGCCAGTCCCGATTGCCGCGCAATATCCTGGCACGGGAGATAACAGCAGCAATGGCTACGTTGTTTTCGATCCCAAGCAATATAAGGAGCGGGCTGGACTGCTGCTGTTGAATCACACTGTATACACATCATGGGCATCGCATTGCGACGACCGCCCCTACACCGGCTGGATTATTAGCTATAACGAATCCACGCTGAAGCAGAAGTCGGTATTGAATGTCACGCCGAACGGCAACGAGGGAGCGATATGGGGAGCCGGCGCGGGCCTGGCAGCCGACGACGGAAGCATCTACTTTCTCGACGCCAACGGGACCTTCGACACCAGCCTGAATGCTAATGGATTCCCGGTAAACGGCGATTACGGGAATGCCATCATGAAGCTTTCCACTAAGGATGGGAAGCTGGCGGTGGCCGATTACTTCAATATGTATAACACGGTGACCGAATCGGACGCGGATGAGGACTTAGGATCGGGTGGAGCAATGGTCATTCCCACTATCAAAGACTCTACCGGAAAACTCCACGAACTCGTGGTCGGAGCGGGAAAAGATGGGAATATTTACTTGGCCGACCGAACGAACATGGGAAAGTTTAACTCAAGTAACAATAACCAGCTTTACCAGGAGCTGACAGGCTCTCTAAGTGGTTCCGTCTTTTCGTCTCCGGCATTTGAAGATAACAAGATCTACTACGGTGCCGTAGGCGATACGATTAAGGCGTTTGCGTTTAATTCCGGCGCACGGCTCAATGCCACACCGCAGTCGCAGACGTCGGCCACTTTTGGCTACCCCGGAGCGACGCCGAGCATTTCGGGAAGCACGAAGGCGAATCTGATTTTGTGGGCAACCTCAAACACGTCTCCAGCCGTATTGTATGCCTATAACGCCGACGACCTTACCGTTGAACTTTACGACTCCAACCAGGCTGCCGGAGGGCGCGACCACTTCGGCAATGGAAACAAATACATCACACCTACGATTGCTAACGGCAAAGTTTATGTGGGAACGCAAACTGGCGTGGGAGTATTTGGGCTGCTGCCGTAGGTTGGCGCCGAAGTGGCCAGTAATCTCCCAGCCTCGCTTGTTAACGGATCAGCCCCGTACCGGCGGGGCTTTTTATTTAATATCTCCGCATGAAGGACCAAGATACTTCGACGTAAAATTCATATCCATGGTCATGGTGTGACCGTCGCTGCTGGTACTGACGGCGTGGGTCTTCCCCTTCGTGCTGTCCCCACTTATATCCACTGTGGTGGTCCCGTCGATCGTCCCGTTGTCGTCTTTCTTTGTTCCATCACAATGGTATTTCACCTCAAAGTGCGTGCTTGAAGAACTGACGACAGTTCGCGTGCAGTTTTCCTGATTCGCGGCGGCAAACGCCGACCCTTTCTCAATCTTTTCTTTGGTCACGCAGCTTTTAGCCACGGTAGTATTCCCATTCATCGTCACCCCGCGCTGTTTCATCATTTCTTCAACTTTCGCCCGTTGTTCGGGCGGCAATTGTGCCAACGCATCCGCGGGCATCCCTCCCATGCCGTTCGCCGAGTGAGTCACGGTTACCTCCCATAATCCCTCTTTCATATTCGGCATTGTTAGTTTGTCCGCCGCCAACAACGACAACGGCGATAGAAACATCAGGCAAACGATGGTTCGTGCGCGCATGGATGGTTTCCTCACGAGATAGAATCAAATTCTCGATTCACAGCATTACACACGCCGAACCGGTGAGGCAAACCTTGGGCATTGCAGATTCTGGTACGGAATGCGAAAGACGACAGATTAAAAAGGAGCGGAAAGGAACGAAAGCGGAGGCGCTAAACTCCAATGCAGCCGTTTTTAAGTGCGGCACGCGTCATGGAGATCTCATGGCTCAGCACGCGCATGACCTCCATGCACATCTCCGAGCTCTGCCGTAAAAAGGCGCCAAGCTTTTCCTTCGAGACACAAGCCAGCACCGCCTCATCAAGGACTTCCGCAGTGAGGCTGTAGGCCAAACCCGAAACCGCCGACGGCAAACCCACGACGCACCCTGTGCCGAGAACCCGCGCGGGAAAGACGGCGTTCTTCGCGTCCAGGGAAAGGCGCACCTTTCCCTTACAGATCAGGAATGCCCCGGTGCACGGATCGCCGCGCGCGAACAGCACTGCGCCGTTTGGCTTCGAAACGGTTGTGGAAAGAAGTAGAAGCTGTTCCCGCAAAGCGGGCGAAGCTATAAGGCCATCCGATTCGGAATCCATCCGTCCCTTCCTCTTTGTTGGTCACTTGTATCCGGGATTGAACATGGAATCTGTGACGCCAATCACCAGTGGATGTGAGGCATTTCCCTTGGTTTGGCGTGACCATGCCGCAGCCCCCATAGCATGTACTCGGGGAAAACTTGGCGGCTGCTTTGCCGCCTGCCGCTCAATGTGTTACAAGCATCAAAACGGCAAAGGGACAATGATGCGATCACCGGACTACATTTTCTGGGCAGTCGATGTGCAAAGGGATTTCATGCTGCCGGGCGGAAAACTCTACGTTCCAGGCGCCGAGAAACTGCTGCCAAACATCGAGAGATTGACGGATGCGGCTCGACGAGACGCGGTCTTGCTGGTTTCGAGCGGCGATTTTCACGGTCCCCACGATCCTGAATTCAAGCAATTTCCTCCGCATTGCCTGAAGGGCACGGCTGGGTCGGAATTGCTACCCGAGGCGCTCGCGGATAAGGTGTTGCGAATCGAAAATTTGCCGAGCGCGAAGGTGCCCGACGATCTTTCTGCCTACCAGCAAGTCGTTCTGGAAAAACAGACGCTCGATGTTTTCCAAACGCGGCACGCCGATGACTTAATAGCTCGCCTTGGCAGCCGGGCGGAGTTCGTCGTCTTTGGCGTGGTTACTGAATACTGCGTGGCGTGCGCGGTCAGAGGATTGATCGAGCGCAAGCGGCGCGTGGCGGTCGTGCGGGATGCGATTCAAACCTTGGCGCCCGAAGTCGGAGAAAAGACATTGGCGCAGTTTCGCGAACTGGGGGCGCGAATGATCACAACCGATGAGGCGCTAGACGCGATCCCCGGGCGAGCGTGAATTCCCCGCAGCAACATCAAGCCGTCTACAGCAGCATCCCGGCGATTGAGGCCGACATCAAATTCGCCATGGTTCCGGCTAACATCGCGCGTATTCCCAACTTCGCCAGCTCTCCTTTTTTGTTCGGAGCGAGCGCGCCGATTCCTCCCATTTGAATTCCAATTGAACTGAAATTTGCGAAGCCACAAAGCGCAAAGGTGGCGATGGTGAAGGAGCGCGGATCGAGAATGGCTTTTTGCGGCCCCAGCATGGAGAACGCCACCAGCTCATTGAGCACCATGCGGACTCCGAGCAGATTGCCAATTGCCGCGCAGTCGTGCCAGGGCACTCCAATCAGGAATGCAATCGGTGCAAACAAAACACCGAGGATGTGTTCAAGGCTCGATGGGAACCACGCAACATGTGCGTGAATTCCACCCATAATTCCATCGAGCAGAGCGATTAACGCCAGGAACGAAATCAGCATGGCCGCAATGTTTAGCGCCATATACAAGCCGTCAGTAGTGCCGCGCGCGATCGCTCCGAGCAGATTTTCGTTCTTCTCCTTTTCCATCTCTTCGTCGCTCATGACGACGCGGCCTGCGGTTCTTGGAGTTCCCGTCTCCGGAACCAGCATCTTTGCCATCACAAGTGTGCCGGGCGCCGTCATGATCACCGCGCTAAGCAGGTGTTTTGGCTCAATTCCGAAGGCGATGTAAGCGGCCATGATGCTACCGGAAACATGCGCCATGCCGCTCGTCATCACGGTCATCAGCTCTGAGCGTGTAAGGTCGGGAAGAAATGGACGGATCGTCTGCGGAGCCTCGGTTTGACCCATGAAAATACTGGCGGCCACATTCAGCGACTCAGCTCCGCTTACGCCCATCAGACGGGTCATTAGCCAAGCCGCACCTCGAATCACCAACTGCATCACTCCGACGTAATAAAGCACCGCGAACAGCGCGCAGATGAAAATCACCGTCGGCAAGACCTGAAATGCAAAATAAAAACCGAGATGCGAACCTTGCTTCCCCAGGTCTCCAAAAACAAATTGCGAACCTACGAAGGCATAACTCAGCAGCCGATTGACCGCATCACCAGCTTTCTGAAAGAGCGTGCGGCCGAATTCAATCTTGAGCACGAACACGGCAAAGGCAATCTGGAGACCAAGCCCCCATGCGACGGTCTTCAGGCGAATGGCGCGCCGGTTGCTCGAGAAGATATAGGCCAGCGCCAGCATGGTGATCAGGCCGAGAATGCCGGTGAATCGTCCCATCTAGTGTTCCTCCACGCCATCAAGCCAAACTCCCGCTTGATGGGGATCCCGGTTCTGTTTTGTGAATTACACGATGAATCAATGAAGGCTTGTGAATCGCGGACGCGGATGAAATTGTATAACTTTCTTCTATCAACTTGCGGGCGCGCGCCGCCTGCGCATCGGAATGGCAGTGAAGTGTGCAGAGCGCTTCGCCAGCGGAGACTGCATCGCCAATTTTCTTGTGGATGATAATGCCCACAGCGGGATCGACGGAATCTTCTTTCTTCTCGCGGCCACCACCAAGGATCACGCAGGCCGTGCCCACGTGCTCACACTGAATCGCGGAAACAAATCCCGCGCTCGGGCTCGCCACATTGACGCGATGATCAGCGGTAGGAAGACGTGACGGATCGTCAATCGTGCTGATGTCGCCGCCCTGCAATTCCACCATTTGCCGAAAACGCTCAAAAGCCTTGCCGGAGGCGATGATCTCGTGGGCTTGTTGCTTCCCTTCCGCAACTGATTTCGCCGTGCCCCCGAAATAAAACATCCACGCCGCCAAGTGCAGACAAAGTTCTCGCAGATCGGCTGGGCCGCGGCCGTGCAGCACTTCAATGCACTCCTCGACCTCCATCGCGTTGCCTACCATGCGGCCAAGCGGCTGATCCATGTTGGTAATGAGTGCGACCATCTGCTTGCCCATGCGCTCGCCGGTTTCCACCATCAATTCGGCCAGGTGTACCGCGTCTTCTTCTTTCTTCATGAATGCGCCGGAGCCGGTTTTCACATCGAGGACGAGAGCATCGGTTCCTTCGGCGAGCTTCTTGCTCATGATGGAGGCGCAGATCAGATTCGGACTCTCGACGGTTCCAGTGACGTCGCGCAGCGCATAGAGCTTGCGGTCGGCGGGAGCAATTTTCTCCGTCTGGCCGATCATGGCCGCGCCGCAGGCTTTTAATACACGATAAAATTCCGGCACCGATAATCCGACGCGAAACCCAGGTATAGCTTCAAGCTTATCGAGTGTGCCTCCGGTATGCCCAAGGCCGCGGCCGCTGATCATCGGCACATAGAGTCCGCCGGCGGCAACTAGCGGCGCGAGCACCAGCGATGTCTTGTCCCCTACGCCGCCGGTCGAATGCTTATCTACTTTTTTTGCGGGAAGAAAGCTCAGGTCGAGCACCTCGCCGGAGTGCAGCATGGCATTTGTCAACGCAGCCAGTTCTTCGCGCGTCATACCGCGCAACACAACTGCCATGAGCCATGCGGCAACCTGGTAGTCGGGAATTGTGCCTGCAGTGTAGGCGTCGATGATGTAATTAATCTCGCCAGTGGATAGTGCGCCACCATCGCGCTTTTTGCGGATGAGATCGACGACGCGAAACTGCTGAGGGCTAGACTGGCTCACTTGAGGCGAAAACCCTCCGGCAGAAGTTCCGTAATGTGGCTTTCCCGCAGACCATCTTTGCCCCGGTAGAACACGACCGCCTCGGGGCCGAACTCGTAGATCACTTGCCTGCATGCTCCGCAAGGCGAACACGGCACACCTTGCGCATTTGCGACCGCGACAGCGATGACCTCAAGCTTGGGACCGCTTTCCGCAACCGCGGAAAAGATAGCCGTGCGCTCTGCACAGTTCGTCATGCCGTAGGAGGAATTCTCGACATTACAGCCAGCGAAGATCTTGCCCTTCGCGGTCAGGATTGCCGCTCCCACGCGGAAATTCGAAAAAGGCGCGTAGGCATTCTTCATAGCCCTGCGGGCTGCACGCAGCAAGCGATCTCGGGTGTTGGACGGTAACTTTTTTGTGCGCATCTTAGCTGGTTCGACTGAAATTGAAGCGTCGCCATTCTACCGCTTAGCCGCCATCTGTCCGCAGAGATTTTGGCATTTCGACAATGACCCCATTTCCTTCGCCTTGTCGCGTTAACTAGTGAACGCGGAAATTAACGACAAACATCCTGGCAGCAAAGGAGCACACAATGAAAACGACGGTCAACAACACGCAGCGCGGCAACGATTCAACACGGCCTTCAGACAATTCCAAACTGAGCTGGATTGGCCTGATGCTGACCACAACACTATGCGGCCTTGCGCTTTCAGGACTGTCGACGACGGCACAGGCGCAGACGAACGGCAGAGAAGCAATCATGGATAAGTCACGGTGGGTGCAGATCCCCGGCGAATTGATCCGCCCCGATTGCGTGCACGCGGTCCCCAATGGCGCGACGATTGAAATCGGCAGCGACGGCCAGCCGACGGGCGATGTGACGCTAAAAGGCGTGCTGATCGCCCATTACGACGCCTGCCCGGAGCAGCCTATCAACACTCGTCACACCGCGAATCAAAACACAGGTCAGGGCGCGGATAACGACAGTCTTGCGCACACTCCCGGCACCGGCAACGGTTGGGTTGAAGCATCGGTATGGAACTTGCCGCTGAGCGCAAGCGACAACATCGATTACATGGCCGGCACCTGGACTGTGCCGTCGTATCCCTCCGAAAGCGGCGCAACGATTTTCCTGTTCAACGGCATTGAGCCTAAAACTGAGACCTGGATTATGCAGCCTGTGCTCCAGTATGGCGTGAGCGCCGCTGGGGGCGGCAATTATTGGACCATCGCCAGCTGGCTGGTCGGCCCCAGCTCCGCTTACGTTAGTCCGTTGGAAATTACTTATCCCGGAGACTCGATCTTCGGCTACACGGAGATGACCGCCACATCCGGCAAAACGAAGTATTGGCAGATTCAAGCGAAGGATCAAACGACGGGCTACTATTCCTGGCTCGATGTACATACTTCAGGCCAACATTGGACGTGGGGGCTTGCCGCGGTTCTTGAGGCATACAACGTGACCTCGTGTTCCCAGTTCCCCGCGAACGGCAGAGCTACCTTCTACAACTCCACGATCGCGCACGGATTCCCGTACTACGACGTCGATTCCGGCAACGGATGGGTTGGCAACATCTACAACTACGGAGGCCCGAGCTGCCGCTTCACGGTAATCGCCTCCGAAGAATCGACACTGGATTTCTGATCTCGCCCTACAACCTCGCAACACGTCTCACCTCCCCAGCCCGGGCGCAACGTAAGTTGCTCCCGGGCCCTCGCCTGTTCGGGGCGGCGCAGGTCAATCTGGATTCACGTCCGATTTGACAGACCCCGCCGCCGCGTCTATTATAGGCGAACAAATAGCGAATTACGGTGGTTCATGTCTTCCCTCCCCTTGCTTCCCGAACTCGACGCAAAACCGAAATTGCTGGGGATTGCACGCCTGGCGGCGGCGGGCGATTCGCTGCGCGAAGGACATAACGTCGAATACTTTTCGCTCGAATCGCACTCGCTGTTGAGCCGCGTGGTGAGCCGCCGGGAGCTGCCTTTTAATTGGGCGATCAATCCTTATCGCGGATGCGAGTTTGCCTGCAAGTATTGCTATGCACGCTACACCCACGAATTTATGGAGCTGCGCGACGGCGTCGACTTCGAGCGGAAGATTTTCGTCAAAGAACACACGGCGCAGTTGCTGCGGCAAGAACTGAAGAAGGTGAAGCGCGGCGAAGTGATTTCAATCGGCACGGCCACCGATCCTTATCAGCCAGCGGAGCGACGCTATGAGGTGACGCGCGCAATTCTCGAAGAGTTCGCGCGTCATCAGGGGTTTGAACTGGGGATTGTCACGAAGTCAAATCTGGTGGTGCGCGATGCCGAGATCCTGCGGCGCGTCGCAGCCAATAATCGCCTGTATGTGAATGTGACGGTGACGACGGTGGACGTGGAACTGGCGCGAAAGCTGGAACCGCGTGCGCCGCGTCCGGATCTGCGCATGGTGGCAGTGCAGCAATTGAATCGGGCCGGCATTGACGCGGGCGTGATCTGCGCTCCCGTGTTGCCTGAGATCACAGACGGGGCGCGTGATCTGGAGGCGCTGGTGAAGGCAGCGGCCGACGCTGGCGCAAAGTATGTGTTTGCCAATCCGCTCTTTCTGAAGCCGTGTTCCGCAGCGGTATTTCTCCCTTTTCTTGAGCAGGAGTTCCCGGCACTGGTCGAACTCTATCGAACTCGTTATCGCGAGCGCGCCTTTTTGCCCACGGGCTATGGAGAGCGGCTTTCGCGCCTGATGGCGGCTCTACGGAAGAAATATGGGTTCGGCAGCCGGCACGTTCGAATCAGCCGCCAAGCGCATCCAGCGCTCGCCGAAGAGCAGATGCAACTGTTTGGATGAATCAGGCGTCCGTAAGATGAATCTCGGCAAGTGAGCCCACGGCCCGACTCGCCTATAATGATCGAACCCAACAACATGGCAAGCCCTCCGCAAGCAAATCCACGACCACCCGAAACCAAGGGGAACTTTGCCCGCTTTTGGCACCGAGTAAGCGAAGGGCTGGAGGTACATCAACTCTGGGGGCAACTACAGAAGGACGCGCGATCGAGTTATCGGCTCTATTCGGCGGGCATCCGCGAGCGCCAGGCAGGCCAATCGCGAAGTCAGCGCGCCTGGTACATGTTCAAGACGCTGTTCTGGGCAATCATCGAAAAGCTATCGCCGGCTCGCAGAGTGTTGCTGCTTCTAGGATTGATTCTGGTACTACTTCCCTCAGGCGGCTTCAGTTACAGGGATAGCGCGGGCGAGGTGCGCATCGGCGAACTCGATCCGCACTTCTGGGGTGCGCTGCTAATTCTCGCAGTTCTCCTGCTGGAACTTGCGGACCGCGTCGTCATGAAGCGCGATCTGGAAATTGCCAAGGATATTCAAGCGTGGCTTTTGCCGGGCGCGCCGCTGCAGATTCCGGGATACGGCATCGCCTACGCGACGAAACCAGCGAACACAGTGGCCGGCGACTATTACGACGTAATTCTGCGGCCGGGAACTGCTCCGGGCGAAGATCGCGTTCTATTCGTCGTTGCCGACGTCGCCGGAAAAAGCATACCCGCGGCCATGCTGATGGCGACATTCCAGGCCAGCCTGCGCACGCTTGCGCCAAGCCCCTTGCCGCTCGAACAAATCGTGGCGGAACTGAATCGCTACGCGTCTTCGAACAGCCAGGGCGGCGCGCGCTTCACCACTGCGTTTCTGGCCGAACTCGACCCGGCCACCGGCGACATGACGTATGTGAACGCCGGGCACAATGTGCCGTTTCTTCGCCGCAGCTCGGGAGCCGTGCACCGGCCCGAGGAAGGCGGCATTCCTATCGGAGTACTGGCCAGCGCAACCTATCAGGTGGGCACAATGAATATTGGCGTTGGAGACTGGCTGGTTATCTTCACCGATGGCGCGGTCGAAGCGATGAATGCGAAGGGCGATGAATACGGCGAGCCGGAACTCATGCGCGTCATCGATCGCGGGGCTGCTTTGTCGCCGCCGGAATTGTTAAAGAATCTGCTGGCTGCCGTGGACTGGTTTGTGGGCAATACTCCGCAACATGACGACATCACTTGCCTGCTGCTGAAGCGGTCGGCGTAAGACGCTCACCGCTAGCTGGCGCTGGGCGCAGTGCTTCGCTAGAAGTTTTTCCCGCTTCGTCGTACTGGTGCAATTCGAGCATTGCCTGGTGCATCTCATCGAGCGCGGCCGCACGCACTTCCGGCTCTGGCGAAGCGGCGAGCGCGGCACGGCATTCTTCAACTGCTTCCGTGGGATGTCCCACGCGCAACTCGTAATGGGCCAACTCCACGATCTGGCCCGCGGGATATTGGTGCAAAGCGCGCGCTGCGCGAAAATGCACGATGGCTTCTTCCACGCGTCCCTCCTTGGCAAGAGCAATCGCAAGGTTGCTTTCAGCCATGTAATTGGCATCGGTCACGCTCAACGTGTAACGCCAGAGCGTTTCATCGTCGTGCCAGTAGCTAAGTTGGCGATAGGTTAGGCATCCGAGAGCCAACACCGCGGCGGCAGCAACTCCTGCGGCACAGAGACGTTGTGCAGGTCTCCGCTCTGCGAATATCGCGTCGACACTCCACACGCCTGCTATAAACAGGCCGACAAACGGGAGGTACGCAAACCGGTCGGCCATCGCCTGCTCGCCCACGGTGACAATGCCGATCATCGGCACCAACGTCCCCAGAAACCAGAGCCAACCCACAATCAAATAGCGGCGGCGGCGCCAGTGCAGTGCCAGCCCCGAGATCAGAATCAGCAACGCCGCAGCCGCGGCTACTTGCCATATAGGAAGACCCGAACGCGGATACATGGCCGCAAGCCGAGTTGGCCAAAACGCTTTTTCGATGTATCGCACGTAGGAAACGACCGCATTTTCGATACGGGCCGGCCATGAAACCTCCGATGCGGTGCGCACGGCATGCGCCGCCCGCTGCGCCAGCACAATGACAAAAGAATCGGCCGCAGCGAGAACGAACAGCGGAAGTTTTTCCAGAATTAAAAAGCGCAGGGATCGCTCAGGATAAGCTCCAGTTACTCCGCCAGTCTGCGGTCCCGCCCAAAGCCTTTCGAGCGGCCAATAGTCCCATAGCAACAGCACGAAAGGCAGAGTTACAATTTGCGGTTTTGCCGTAAGGCCAAGTGCGAACAATGCGATCACAGAAACGTAGACAAACCTGAGGCCTGTCCGCGCATATTTGTCGTAAGCGTGCAAGGCAAGCAGAAAGAAAAGCATGCTCAGGACATTCTTGCGCTCCGCCGCCCACGCCACGGACTCGACATTCACGGGATGCAACGCAAATAAGGCGCCGACAATGAAACTGCCCACCGTTGAGCCTGTCGCTCTCCACAGAAGGAGAAACAGCAGGACGGCATTGACGGCATGCAACAGGAGGTTAACGTAGTGATGGCCGGTGGGATTGAGATGGAATGTCTGGCAATCCACGGCATGGGATACCCATGTCAGCGGGTGCCAGTACCCCGCATGGAAGGTGGTGAACGCCCAAGTTATTGTGTCCCACGATATCCCCTGCTGCACATGCGGATTCGCGGTAATGTAGGCGCCGTCGTCGAAATCGATAAACCGGTTATGAGCGATGGGGTTGTAAAACGCCAGAGTGGCGGCCACCAGCACCAGGCAGAGGATGACCCCGTGTTGGTGAGGGGTGGCCCCTTGGCAGTTAGATCGGGATGAGCCGGCTTCGTGCACTGAACGTTACGCTTGTGGTCCGTCGCGCCCGCAACGATTCTACCTTCATAAGTCACTAACTCTTGCGTTACGATCGGGTGGGATTACACTCAGACTTATCCGAGAAGGCCTTCGGCACGATGTTGCCAAGACATTAGGCAATCGTTAAATTGGCACATTTTGTCAGTCGGCATCCGTGAAAGTGTCAGATTCACTGTGTTACAGCCTGGGAGTATGTGACCTTCGGCTAAGAAGTGCTTGAAAAAAACGGAGTTGTACCACAAGGACATCTGACTTCCGTCACTTGGGTTTATGGCATGTCGAGTGCGACAGTAAGAGCCGAGTTGGTTATCCAACCAGACAGTCAAAAACGGAGACGAGGAAAATTTCAATGCGGAAACAGAAGGGCTTCTCACTGATCGAATTGCTGATTGTGGTCGCGATCATCCTGATTATCGCCGCCATCGCTATCCCGAACCTGTTGCGTGCTCGTATTGCGGCGAACGAGTCGTCCGCAGTGGGATCGGTTCGTACCGTCAACACAGCCGAAGTTGCCTATAATTCGGCGTATCCAACCGTTGGGTTTGCCGTCACCCTTACCAACCTGGCCGGTAGTTGCACCGGTACGACCGTCCCGACTTCAACGAGCGCTTGCTTGATTGACTCGGTATTGGGAGCCGGCAGCAAGAGCGGCTACTCTTTCCAACTGGGTAACGGCGGCGGCACGACCACGCCTCAAGGCTCCTACGAAATGGATGCCCAGCCCGTTACGGCGAACCAGACCGGCGTCCGTTACTTCTGTTCGGCGGCTGATGGCGTGGTGCGGTATGGCGCCAGCGCGTTCAGCAGCAACTGCCAGTCGAGCGGCACCCCGCTGCAATAGTTAGCGGCTTGGCAAAGTACTTGGGGGAGGCATAAGTCAGCGAAAAGCAGGGGAGAAATCTCCTGCTTTTTGTTTTTCTCCCGCAAACCATGCCCCCTGAGTTCTGGCGTAAAGTGATAGTAGCAGTGACACTTTTTGTCAGTCAATTTGCACCTAAGTATGAGCGCTAGTATTTATCGTCTGTTTTTCAGGTAAGTCTGCTTGAATGGCTCAACGGAAATTGACGTTTCTAACTTTAGTAATACGGCACAATATGGGTCGATGACTGGTTTATGGATTGCTGCACGGTTTTTGCACGGCGATCCCGGGGGATTCTGGAGAATGAGGAAACAGAAGGGCTTTTCACTGATCGAATTGCTGATTGTGGTCGCGATTATCCTGATCATCGCTGCCATCGCTATCCCAAACCTGTTGCGTGCTCGCATTGCGGCGAATGAGTCGTCCGCAGTGGGGTCGGTTCGTACCACTAACACGGCCGAAATTGCCTACAATTCGGCGTATCCAACCGTTGGGTTTGCCGTCTCACTTAGCAACCTGGCCGGAAGCTGCACCGGCACGACCGTCCCGACTTCAACGAGCGCGTGCTTGATCGACTCGGTATTGGCCGCCGGCCAAAAGAGCGGCTACTCATTCGCGCTGAGCAACGGCGGCGGAACCACCACGCCTCAAGGGGCCTACGAAATGGACGCCAAACCGATTACGGCGAACCAGACCGGCGTCCGCTATTTCTGTTCGTCTGCCGACGCGGTCGTGCGTTACGGCTCCAGCGCGTTCAGCAGCAACTGCCAATCGACCGGCACTCCCCTGCAGTAAGGAACGGGACGATCTGGGCGGCAGTAGATATGCGATCCCTCCGCCATAATCGCAAGTGATTGACAAGAAATGTCAACCTTTTCCGCGGCTGACGGATATCAGAATTCAGCAATCCCGCAACGGCAAATTTGAGAAAGCAGGCTCAATGACTTACGGGCAAGTGGATGCATACACTTCGGCAT
>JBAVYO010000400.1:0-4080 GCA_049698855.1 Terriglobales bacterium | reverse complement strand
AGATGTGAGTTAGTCCATTGGGTGCGGGGCGGATTGCGACAAAGCACAGCCCCGGCAATGTTGAGATGGGCCCACAAGCGTCGACCGGTGTTCGGTCTGCATGCTCTTGGCCGAGATAGTAGTTCATCGTCCACGTAAGCGTTTTGCGGGGCTTGGCCGTGAAACCGAATAACTCGTCCTTGAAACCGTTGGTGGATTCGGCCTGGTTGGTGCCATTTACTACCCAATAGTTGACTGCAAAGCGGTCGTTGATCGGGAGGTTTGCTCGGAGTCCCATGTGATAGAACGGCAGAAAAGAGAACCAGAGAGACCGTGAATAGTTGATCTGGTCCTTCGTGTAGCTGCCCTCGGCGCCGAGCGAGCTCGCCCATTTGCCGAAGTCGATATTAAGACCCTTGCCGATTGGTACGACATAAGTCCCATAGACCTGAAAAATGTCTTGATAAATATCGGGGCGTGGCTCGTTATCTGGATTGCCTTGCGAAGCGCCCGCAGCCTGACCGAACTGCAGATCGAGACGTCCGCCCCAGCGGCGTCCGACGGCCAGGTCGGGAGGATGGTCGATAATCACGTCCGCCTGATTCAGGCTGAACTCGTTGCTGAGAGCGTCGTAGGCACGCAACAAATTCACGCGGCCGACCGGATGGTTGAAGTTGTATTCGTAGTACGTATCGAGCGCGAGATTGATGGTGGTGCCGTGCAGAAAGTCGAGACTCTTGCGGTCGTCGGCGGTGAGGAAGTTCTGCCTAGGGGCGGTATCGCTCGGGGGAACCGGGGGTTCGGTGGCGGCGGTGCCGGCCGCTGCTGCCTGAGGTGCCTGCGTGTCTGACGTGAGCTGCTTCACCAGCGCCTTCAGCTCGCTCACTTCCGCTTCCAGTTGCTCCACGCGCTGCTGTAGATCTTGCGAGACTTCCGCCTGCGGAGTTGCTGGCGGCTCCGGTTTCGTCGATTGCGCTTGAAGAGGAATCGCAACAGCAAACATCGCGATTGCGACGAATTCAACAATGAAACGCCGAAGTACGCCAATTCCGCAGGTATCCACAAACGAAAAAATAGAAGGAATGCAATTCATAAAGACCTCGTTCGCCGCGGCGGCCGATTGCTGTGCTGACGCAAGAGTAGGACCGCACACCAACGCAGGATACCTACGTAAGGAAAGCCGGGGCTGTGACGTGTGTACAGAGAGGGTGTAACAGTACGCGTGCAAGATCGGTCGATGTGAAAACAAAAAGCGCGCCGGGGAAGCGCGCTTGTGGGATTAAATTCTCGTCTAGATCAACATCTCACTTCGCCTAGATGAACATTTCATCGTGGGGAACGCCCATACCGTTTTTTGGGGAACGGCGTTTGTTGCCCAGGAAAACCTCCACTCCAGTTGACAGAGCTGCCATCAGGCCATTGACCTGACGCAAAGGCGAAATAACCGTTTTGTGGACGGCGTCACTGGTTTCCTCGACGCGATCCATGGTGCGATTGAGCAGCTCATCGGCGCGGATGACCTGGAGCCGAGTGCGATCGAGGACATCGGTGAGGGTGGCGTCGATGCGCTGAAGCTGATTACGCACCAGTGTGCTCGATTCGGAGACGTTGGTCGTAAGGCTTTCCAGCTT
Source organism: Terriglobales bacterium (assembly GCA_049698855.1). Taxonomy (GTDB): domain Bacteria; phylum Acidobacteriota; class Terriglobia; order Terriglobales; family Acidobacteriaceae; genus Acidiflorens. The sequence continues at coordinate 2,470 of JBAVYO010000400.1, read as the reverse complement.
CGGGCGAACTTCGGTGAGGAAGGCGTGCGCTGTCTCGACGGTGGGCAGCACCTTGGTTTGGATTTCGGTTGCCAAGGCCTCCATTTTGGCCGAACTTTTGCGCACCGCAAGGTAGAGAGCCGCGAGAATCAGCGCCTGCAGCACCACGGCGAAAGCGGTCGCGGCGATAAAAACTTTCAGGAGATTATCATCCATAGGCTCCTCCTAGAACCGCAGCGTTAGACGTTCTTGGGCGGCTCGGCGGTGGCAGCCGTAGTTTCGTTGTAGGCCTGCCTGCCGGCTTCGTATGCGTTACGGAAGCGGTCACCCTGCTGGTTGATTACATCACGACCGCGATCCATCCAGTCGTTGGCCTGTTCACGCGCGCGGCGCGCTTGATCACGAGCGCGCTCGGCGCCCTCCTGGGCCTTTGAACGGATAACATCGCGTGTTTCATCGCCCGAGCGCGGAGCATACAGAACGCCAACCACCGCGCCTACTCCAAGACCAGCGAGAAACCACAGAAAACTGCTACCGTCACGATCCGCCATAACTGCCTCCTCGATAAATTCTGTTCTGTTCGGATGTTAGCACTGGGATTTGTGAAAGACAATTCATGGTGGTCTGGAGCGCTACAGGGGTTGCCATCCGTCCCCCCTGCAAATAGATGATGAGGCGGGACAGGCGGTTGCCGCGCCGAAAATGAAAGTAAGCCTTGTGCAGAGGGCGGCAAAGGCGGACAATGAGGCGTTCCAGGAGAGTAGTTTGTCCGATCGCAAATACAGGCAGCGGGGATACCAGGACTCCGGCGGCGACGCGCAAAAGAAGTTTGAGAAGCCTGCAGCCGCGCCGAAAAAGGATAATACGTTCGGTCCCCGGCCGCTGAATATGCCGGGAACGCGAACCGTCTCCCGTTGTGCGGAGTGTGGCGCTCTGCTTGAAAATCTGAGCGAGACAGTCGGACAATGTCCGAAGTGCGGATTTGAACTGCACGCTTGCAAGCAATGCGAGCACTTCGATCCTTCCACTCGCTTTGAATGCAATCAGCCGATTGCGGAGAGAATTTCCCCCAAGGACAAGCGGAATAATTGCTTGTTGTTTTCCATGCGCGTGCGGCTGGAAAAAGAGACGTCAAGCAAGCAGGCGCAACGGCCCAACGATGCGCGGCAGGCGTTTGAAAATTTGTTCAAGAAGTAATTTCTAATTCTTAAGAGCGGCTTCGATTCCAAGAGCAGATTCCTCACTGCGCTCGAAATGACAACTCTGAGTCGGGTCACAACGAGCTGGTTCCCCGTGGCCGGAATGACGAGGCCTGAGTTCGAATGACAAGGCTACGGCTTTTGCGTTGGGCGGAGCAGGATTTCGCTCACGAACGATTGCTGGGCCTGTGTCACGATCATGGCCACGGCATGCGCCACGTCGGAGGCTTGCAGCATTTTCTCCGCGTTCTTACCGGCATGCGAGCTGAAATCGGTATGCACCGAACCAGGGCAGACGACCGAGACGCGGATGTTGTGCGGGCGGAGTTCTTCGGCGACGGAGTAGCTCAATCCGTTGAGTCCCCACTTTGAAGCCGCGTAGGCGGCGCCGTTGGGCAGAGCGTTCTTGCCGGCGAGCGACGAAATGTTAACAATATGGCCACTAGGCGCGCGAATCATGAGCGGCGCGAGGCTGCGGATCATGTAATAAACACCGCGCAGATTCGTGTTGAAGATGCTGTCCCAGCCTTCAGGCGCCAGCTCATGAATTGGGCCTGACGGGCCCATGATGCCGGCGTTGTTGACGAGGATGTCGAGCCGATGGAAGGTTCTCTCGAGGCGCTCGGCCAGCGACTGAACCGAGCGCAGATCGGTGACATCGCATTCGATAATGGCTGTTTGGTGGCCGGCGTCTCTGATTAAACTGGCGGTGTGTTCGAGCGCGGGACGCGAGCGTCCACACAGTACTGTTTGCGCTCCGAGGGCGGACAGCTTGGCGGCGATGGCGGCGCCGATGCCTTGGCCAGCGCCGGTTACGACTGCGATTTGCCCGGCGAGGGAAGCGTTTGGCGAGCTCTGATTCAAATGGACCTCCTTGAGCGAAGGAACATGCATAGGCGCGGGAATGCGATGGCCTGATTTTATATGGTGTGCGCCGCGACGCAGCCGAAGGTACGAGCGGACGAACCATGCCGGGCAACTGGCCATCCATGAGCGATACAGGACGCATCCAACATATGAAGGTGGTGCGCTTAAACCGGCTTGCTATCGCTCGACTACATCCTTATAATCCGCTCACCGGAATAATCTTTAAGCCGCGATCTGGCATGCGGCCAAGGATTTACGGGTAATCCCCATGGCAAGCAGGTGGTCATGGCGAGGCTGGCGGCAAGTTCGGCTGCCGGACAGTACGTGAATCCAAACTTCCTTAAAGAGTGAAGGAGCCACAGGAAATGAAGAGAATTGTGCTTGCGATGTTGCTGGTAGCATCGGTTACCGCCGTCGCCCAAACC
>JBAVYO010000399.1:0-12355 GCA_049698855.1 Terriglobales bacterium | reverse complement strand
CTGTTGCCCACTCGGATGATAATCACAGCCTATAATCCACATGACTGGCTCCTTTCGTCCCGAGCGCTTGGTCTTTAGACAACCTAAGTATCGGGCTTGAGGAGCCGTCGTGGTTATGAAATCAAGCAAGCTTGAAGGAGCGCAGCGACCGAAAGCGCGTCGAAGGACCCCTACTTTCTTAACACCTGCCGCCTCGACTAAGATAATTCTCCCCGAACGCGAACCCTCGGCGCATACCTCAGCTAGTGTGGTGCCAAACAGATCGACATCTATGTGTCGCCGGTTTCCTCTGTGATCCTCTGTGGCAAGGCCTTTGAACGGATAGCCGGGCGCTGCTGTTGATGCACGAATGCTGTTATTGAGTGAGCAACGGTTCGCTTCGGTGGCGGCAACAACAGACGCAGGCTCTGGTAATGTTTGCTCCGCGACAGGACACTAGGAGCAAGAGGGAATCAACGGCAAATATAGGGGAGAAAACAGTCGAACACGGGAAATAACCTCCTCCCCCGTGATCCATTCAATAGAATGTCATGGAACTGCCCAAACACCTAGAGAATTCTCTGGCCTTTTTGTCTACTTTAGTACCCCTACCAAACGTCTACTTTAGTACCCCCGCAAATGTCTACTTTAGTACCCCTACTAAAGTAGACGTTTGCGGCGACAAAGACTGCCCTCGCCCCAGAGCTCGTCGAAGGGTTCGCGCCCTGCTCTTGGGGCGCGAACCGGGCAAAACATCGCAGGCTGTCACCCACTACGCTAGAAGCCGGCTGTCGCCGTGACCGCATGCCCGGCCGGCAGCGCTACCCGCACGCCGTGCTGCAAATTCACCTGCGTGGTTGTAGTCCAGTCAACTTCATCGGTGCTAACAACACCGCTGCCGCCGCTGGCCAGTTCATAACTGATGCGTCCATCCTGATACGTGTAGTTACTGACCGCCAGAACCAGACCGGTTTTGAGCACGAATACAGAGCTTCCGCCCGCCGCCTTGGCGCCCGCTGCGCCGCTACCAGCAAGGCTTACAGGCGGTGCCTTTGTGGTGTAAGTGGCATAGCGAACGGCCGGTTCTTCCGCCATCGGCTCACTCGGCATAGGAGTAATCTGCCGTGAAGCCAACCGCGGCCCAGCATCATTGTTATTGAGCGAGCCCTTGTTCAACGAGCCATAGTAAGCATCGTTCTCATACTGCGCATCTCTCGGCGGACGATCGCCAAAGAAATGCCAATCCGGACCAAACGTTTGCGCCACCTGCGGCAGCTGCACATCGTCCATCAACCGCAGCGTGAGCACAGCTTCGCCCTTCAACGTGGGACGCGGGCCACGCGCCGGCAGCATGATGATCTTCCACGGCCAAAGCGGCGGAATCATCCACTCAACCAGGTCGCGCTTGGCATGACCTTTGCCATCGATATCGCCATACTTATCGACCTTGTAACCGCGTGTCGCAACCACCTTGGCGTCAAGCGGCATATCTCCTTGCGGCATCCCGATGCGGTCGAAAACGATTTTCATGTATCCCTTGCCCCAGAAGTGGCCGGGATCCTTCGACGACTCGAGATGGCCAACCAGATAGCTTTCGCGCGGAAACGCCTGGTGTCCGAACTCAGTGAGCGAACGCAGATGGCAGAGCACGGGATCGCCGACTGCGACCGTGGCCGACGAGAAGTTAGGTTCGTTCAGCGTGCATTGCAGAAGAGTTCCAGCGGGCAGGACCATTTCCCGCGCACTGGCACAAAGAGTCAAAAGGGAAAGCAAACACAGAAGAGACACTACGCGCAGAGTAACAGCTGAGCTGGACTTCATCGAATCACCTCGGTCTCACGCCCCAAAAATTCGTGGTACCGTGCCAAAGCAACCAGCGTTGAGCCAGCCCCGATTGAGACGAGTAAAACATAAGTCCGGTCTGCGGTCAATTGCGAGATCGAGATCAAAATGTGTCTTTTTGGCCACATTTGAATTGGCGCCAAACGGTTTCTCGATAAGGACAATTCAGGAGTTATCGTTGCTTAACCTAAGCATGCTTGGGTTATAATGCTGTCGTGGTTTCCGTCAGATTGGGCGGTATTCGATTCGTTGTTTATTCGAAACGATCATCCGCCGCGTCATGTTCACGGCTCTGCGGGGGAGACAGAGGTGATCGTCGATCTGCGGGTCGATGGGACTGTTGGATTGGCGGACCGCGATGACGCGATCCGGCCGGCGAATGCGAAGCGGTCGGATGTTCGCAAGATACTCGAAGCTGCGGCGGACAATTTTGAAAGACTCGCCGAGATGTGGGAGGCCATTTATGGGAGAGCATAAGACGGTGCGGTACAAGGTCGGATTTACCGATGCCGATTTCAAACGTGCGATTGAGCGAGCCACGAAGCTTCGGCGGGAACTACTTGCCAGAGAAGTGGCATACAAGGCGGGTCCGGGACTGGACTTATTTGTGGTGAAGTTGACTGACGGGAGCCGACGCGCGATTCCTCGGGAGGACTTGCAGGGATTGCAGTCGGGCACGCCCGAACAGTTGTCGCGGATCGAGATTGTTGGGGGCGGAACTGGCCTTCATTGGCCCGATCTCGATGCGGACATCTATGTTCCAGCGTTGCTGCGTGGAATTTATGGCAACAGACTTTGGATGGCGAAAATCGGCCAACGCGGAGGCTCGGTAAGAAGTGTTGCGAAGAAGCGGGCGGCGCGGGCGAATGGGCTGAAGGGCGGGCGTCCGCGGCGGAAAGAAGTTGCGGCGGGGGATTAGGAGGTTGAGGTCGACGAATTCCGGCCTCGGACGCGCACCATTATCCAACTAATGCGTTCACATAGTTCGTACGTTGGGACCAAATGGCTGGGACAACTCCATATGCATGTAGAGCCTCAATCACATCCCCCCCAACAGTATTTTCTTGATCGTTCAAAAATGCGTAAGCCTCTGCCGCTGATTCTCCAGCGCGGGCAGATCGAGTATCGCTGAGCGTCCAAAGATAGCCAAAGATGTTGTCTTTCTTCGGGGCGGCGATTGCTTGCAAGATCCGTTCGGGACGGCTCCGAGACTTGGGAACGAGGAAATCGATGCCATGATCGTACCCGCTCTTTCCCGCTAGCTTGACTCTGGGTGTGTAGCGAACGTCGTTGCTATCTAGGAAGTTGCGAACATCTTCGAAAAAGAAACTTGCCACCCGAGGCTGTGCCATGACAAACATGTCATTGACCGCCAGCATTGCTTGGACAAGAGAATGAAGTCGCTGTCCTAGATTTGCTGCCGACGCCTCGACTAATAGTTGATTATTCTCCGTTCGCACGCCCAGACCCTTGAGCACACCGTCAAGAACCGCTTTCCGCTTGGGTGTGTCCAATTCAAGGCCGCTTGTTCGCAGATCAGAAAGAACATATCCGTCGTCAGATAAGATTATGGTTCCGTTATTTCGCGTGGCGTATACCTGAAGATGATCGTTGTGGCGGTCAAGAAAAGGTGTAGTCAGTTCGCAAGCTCCACCCACTTCTTCGACAGAGAGCCCCTGACGAAGCCAGCCGATATATCCATCGATCAATTTCTGGCATTCGGCGCGGTTCATACAATTACTCCTTGGACTGGCGGAGGAGATTCGATCTTGCAGTAAGCGCAGAACTCTTGGAAAGTCGCGCCCGCATCACTCAGCAGGGTAAACGTGCTCGAATTTATAGGATAGGCCCATCTGTCGTCATAGCCCTCTTTAAACAAGTGTAAGTGCGTGCCAGAGAGTCTTTCTCCATCTGGATTAGTGTGAGACGCCCCATCCACGTCAAGGCGGACCAGCACAATGGCGGTTCTCACTCGATTCTGCAATTTTAGCTTGGTGAGCCGAAGCGTCCCTCTCCAAATGTCGAGCAGAAAGGTCTCTCTGTCATCCACGCTGGCAAGTTCATATGTCTCGTCTACGCCAGGAGGAATTGTGATCGATGCTGGAGCGCGTACAAAATGCTTCACCATTTGGATGAACTGTTCGGCTTCTGCTTGTGTCAGCATTTCGCGTGATCCCAACTGGGTGAGAATAACATCATGAGTCATGACAGCCTAGGCTCTGATTGTGTTCCCCCACTTCGGTCCAAAATATATCGACAAAGAGCAAAATCTGAGAATCAGGCCAAAGCAAAAGCCGCCAGCTTTCGCTGGCGGCCTTTTCTGAGAACTGAGAACCGGGAGCTGAGAACTAACTCTCGTACAGCAGCACGCCCTCGGTCGTCTTCTCGGCGTCTACTGGACGGTAGTACAGCTTGTTATCCTCCAGGAAGACCTCGATGAACGCTGGCCTCGTCGTGATCGTGCCCTGGATCAGCGCTTCCGACAGCGGGTCTTCGATGTACTTCTGTAGTGCGCGGCGGAGCGGTCTGGCTCCGTAGCTGCGGTCGGTTAGTGTCTGGTTCAGTATCCATTTCTTCGCTTCGTCGGCCACGCTCACCGTGATCGAGCGCTGCGCCAAATTCTGGTTCAGTTGGGCGACCATCAGTTCGAGAATCTGGATCAGATCCTGCTCGCCCAGCGCCGTGAACAGAATGACTTCGTCCAGGCGGTTGAGGAACTCAGGATTGAACGTGCGCTTCACTTCACCCTTCACCAGATCTTCAACCTTCTCGGAGACCATCTCGTCTTTCGACGACTGGAAGCCAAGGCCTTCGCGCTTCATCAAGTGACGCGCGCCGATGTTCGAGGTCATGATCAGGATCACGTTCTTGAAATCGACCGTGTTGCCGAGGCCGTCGGTTAACTGGCCGTCTTCAAACACCTGCAACAGGATGTTGAATACATCCGGGTGCGCCTTTTCGATTTCGTCGAGCAGCACGACTGAGTAAGGAGCGCGCTTAACGCGCTCGGTGAGTTGTCCGCCTTCTTCGTAGCCAACGTATCCCGGAGGCGAGCCAATCAGCTTCGAGACCGAGTGCTTCTCCATGAATTCCGACATATCGAAGCGGACGAGCGCTTTTTCGCTGCCGAACATGAATTGCGCGAGCGTGCGCGCTACTTCGGTTTTGCCGACGCCCGTCGGTCCGAGAAACAGGAATGAGCCGATGGGGCGGTTCGGGCTCTTCAACCCGGCGCGGCTGCGGCGGATGGCGCGAGCCAGCGCGCTGATCGCTTTATCCTGTGAGATGATGCGCTTGTGCAGTTCTTCTTCGATCCGCAGCAGCTTCTGCGTTTCTTCTTCCTTGATCGACATGATCGGAACGCCGGTCCAGCGCGATACCACATCCTCGATGTCCTCCCGACCGACTACGCCGGTGGAGGATTCATCGAGGTGGTATTTCTCGCGAAGGGCGCGCAGGTTCTCGCGCTCCTTGCGTTCTTCGTCCGAGTAGAAGCGCGCCTTCTCGAACTCGTGGTTCGCGATGGCGTTCTCCATGCGGTGGACGATGAACTTAATCCGCTTCTGGACTTCGGTTAATTCTTCCGGCAGCGAGGTCTGGCGCAGCTTGACGCGCGCGCCCGCCTCGTCGATCAGATCGATCGCCTTATCCGGCAGGAAACGATCCGGAATATAGCGATTTGAATGCGAGACTGAGAAGTTGATGGCGTCGTCGGTGTAAGTGACGGCGTGGAACTTCTCATAGCGCTCTTTAATCCCGAACAGAATCTTGGTCGCGTCCACCTCATTCGGTGGCGGAACTTTGACGGCCTGAAAGCGGCGTTCGAGCGAGCGATCTTTTTCGATCGACTTGCGATATTCAGCGGGCGTGGTTGCGCCGATGCACTGAATTTCGCCGCGCGAGAGAGCCGGCTTCAGAATGTTGGCGGCATCAAGCGAGCCTTCAGCCGATCCTGCGCCAACCAATGTGTGCAGCTCATCAATAAAGATGATGGAATTCTGCGACTCCATCAGTTCCTTCATGATGGTCTTCAGGCGCTCTTCAAACTGTCCACGATATTTTGTGCCCGCGACAATCAACGAAAGATCCAGCGCCAAGATGCGCTTGTCGGCGAGGAACGAAGGAACTTCGCCGTCGGCGATGCGCTGCGCCAGTCCTTCGACAATGGCAGTTTTGCCAACGCCGGGCTCGCCAATCAGCACAGGATTGTTCTTGGTGCGGCGGCAAAGAATCTGCACGACACGCTCTACTTCACCGTCACGGCCCACCAGCGGATCAAGCTGGCTATCCATGGCGGCCTGGGTAAGATCGCGGGAAAACTCGCTCAACAACGAGGATTCGCGCTGACCGCTGCCGCCGCGCTGCGGCGCAGCCTTTTCCTGGCTGGTTCGGGCGAGTTCCTCGCGGATGGTCGAAAGGCGCAATCCGCGCTCGTGCAGGATCTCAGCGGCAAAGCACTTTTCTTCGCGCAGCAGGCCCAACAGCAGGTGTTCGGTCCCAATATGCTTATGAGAAAGACGCTCAGCCTCTTCGGCAGCGTATGCCAGCACTCGCTTGCACTCGTTGCTCAGAGGCAAGTCGACGGATGTGGAAACCTTCTCCCGGATGGTCGTGTGCCCTTCGATCTGCTTGCGGATGGACTCGACCGATGCGTGGGAGCGCAGGAAACGGTTGGTCAGGGCTTTATCTTCGCGGAGCAGTCCGAGCAGCAAGTGTTCGGTCTCAATATAAGGAGAGCCGAACTGGCTCGCCTCATACCGCGCGAAAAAGATGACGCGTCTGGCCTTCTCCGTGTAGCGTTCAAACATAAACTCGTTCCCCCAAAGGTGCCTGGGAAAAAACTCCCCAAACGCCTGACCCGTACCTCAATTATTCTCCTATCGCCAAATGAAGCGGACGATAGCCGCCTGTCGATAACCCGATTATTTCACGCCCCGGGCTTTTGCTACCCCAACTTCGCCTATCCTCACGCCGGGAGCGAATCCGGCGCCACCTCTTCCATTTTGCCCTTATCCAGCCGCAAGACTCTATGGCACCGTCGTGCGAAAGCCAGGTTATGAGTGGCGATCAGAGAGGTGAGCTGATGCTCACGATGCAACCTTGCTAGCAGGTCAAACACCACTTCCGCTGTCCCGCCGTCCAGATCGCCGGTGGGTTCATCGGCCAGCAGTAACTGGGGCTGCGTTATCAATGCCCTAGCCAGCGCCAACCGCTGCTGCTCGCCGCCGGAAAGCTCGCCTGAACGATGCTGACTGCGCGCTTCCAGGCCTACCTGGCGCAGCCAAACTGAGGCTTTTTCCTGCGCTAAAAAAAGAGCTTCCCCCCGAGCCAGCAAGGGCATGGCTACGTTTTCGAGCGCGGTGAATTCGGGCAGCAAGTAGTGAAATTGCCAGACGTAGCCGATTTCGCGGTTACGAAATTCGGCAGCGTCATCCTCTGAAAGTGCGTCCACCTGGGATTTTGCGCAGTATACGGTACCCGCAGAGGGACGATCAAGAGCTCCCAGGATATGAAGCAAGGTACTCTTGCCTGCACCCGATTGCCCAACGATCGCCAGCATCGTTCCTTTGTCCACCTGAAACGATAGGTTTTCAAAGAGCGCCAATTTGGCTTCGCCTGAGCGAAACACTTTACTTAAACCTTCGACCCTTAAAAGAGGATCGCTAGTAATTGGATGCAAACCGGGACTCCTTCGGATCAAGAAGCAATGAGCATGCCGTCCAAAGGGTAGACACACGCTCCTGCCCCATTAAATCACGAGGAGGAATCTCCGGTATCGCGTCCTCCCGGAAACCAAGGTCGCTATGAAACCGACTGTACACCCCTGAAAAGTAGTTGCAATGTGACCGTAGTCACAGCGGGACGCAATCGCCGACACCATCGCACCTACCGCCGCATTTGGAGAGTAGAGACGCGGCTTGCCGCGTCTCCCGCGATAGAGACAGAGCGCGACGGAGACAGCCCCGTCTCTACTAGATCTTGTTTCATAAATCGGCTTTGGGAAGGGCACGGCTTCAGCCGTGCCGTAAGCGCCCGCCAAAATGGCGGGGCTTCAGCCCCCGAGGGACTGCACTCGGCGCGAAATATATTTATGAAACAGTCTCTAGACGTGCTCGATGGCCGGGGTCCAATTGCGTCGCTCAAGAATTGTTGGCGGCTCGTAAGTCACCCCCGCAGCCAGACGCCGATCTTCTCGCCGCGTCGTCCATAACAGCACAGGTCCAGCCAACGCCGCCGCCATCCGCGACACTGTGCCAAATTCCTTGCCGATCTCGCGGCGCAACTCGTGAATCTGCCGGCTGACGTCTTCGTTCACCTTGCGGAAATACCGCTCGGCCGCCCACAGTGCCGCGCTGTAGGCTGTGCGCAGCTTGGTATTCTCGCGCTCGAAGCGCTCACGCACACGCAGATCGGGATAATTTTTGTAACGCCGCCAGCCCTGCAACATGGTTTCGCACATGCGATAAAGGCTCGGCCCATTGCGCTCAAAGTCACGCCAGAAGGCCCAGTCCAGAAAGCGCTTCGAATCGTCGCGCGAAATCGCAGCGTGCTTGAAATTGAATTTGTCCTGCCCGTGAATGTCGGCGAGGTCGATGCCATCCAACATGCGGCCCTGCTCCGACATCTCCTTAAATAAAGGAGTGCCCGGGACCGGCGTGTAGAGCATGAACTGGTGAAAGTCCGTGTTGTGCTCGACCGCGTATTCGATTTCTTCGCGTATGTTTTCGGGCGTGTGGTGTTCAAGGCCGATGATGGTCGAGCCTTGCACGCGAATGCCGTGCTGGCGCAGCATGTGCGTGAGTTCGTGCGAATCCGTGCCCTTGAGCTTGTCGTACTTCGAGCGCGGGGATTCCAGTCCCATCCAGATCCAGGAGACGCCGAGCTCCACCAGCTCTTCCGGCGTGTATTGGCGGATCGCATTCGCCGACGCGAACACTGCCATGCCCCATGCCTTTTTGCCTTCCTTCATGCGCTCTAGCAGGCGCATGGCGCGCTTTTTGTGGAGCAGGAAATTTTCGTCCATGACGAAGAACGTCTGCACGCCGAGAGACGATTCGGCATGGCAGAACACGTCGTAGAGCTGGTCGCCGGTTTCGTAGAAATTCACGAACTTGCCTTTGCCGCCAAAGAACGCCGAGGTGGTGCAGAAGTTGCAGCCCATGGGGCAGCCCACTGATGGAATAATCGTCGCCGCCGTCTGGCCTTTTTTCTCCGGCATGCGCAGTCCCATGATGCGCGTCTGAAGCCCGGAAACGATCTCGGGATGGCGGATGGGCGCGTTGGGATCTTCGCCCAGGTACTGCCTCATCCAGGAGATTCCTTCGCCGCGCACAATGTGGTCGGCATCGACCATGTGCTCAAGGCCCGGAGTCGCGGCCACGTGCCCGCCGATAACGATTTTCGACTTCGGAGAAAGCTCGCGCACCATGCGGCACATCTCGCGCACCTTGCCGATGTTGACGATGATCGACGAGATGCCGACGACGTCATATTCATTGGCCTTTAGTTCGCGGGCAAAATCCTCGCGGGTGGGGAAATCGAGCACCGTGCACGGCGCAGAGATATTCTGCTGAATCATCATGATTCCCCACGACCGGTGAAACATGCGCAGCGAAAACCCGCCCTGCGCCCGCGTCACCTGATTGTGGTACAGCTCCATGGGATTGATGGCCCGGGACCCAAATTCATCGTCCTGCGCATAAGGCCCAAATACCGAACTCAACAACACACGTGCCGAACTGCCCTTAGGATGAACTTCCATTGCAGACACACTCATTGCTGCACTCATTGCAAACACACTCCTTAATGATTGCGATAAATCTGTGGTCGATGATTCGAGGCTAGCGGAGCGGGCAAGCAAATTTCAGTGAGGTAAGGCAGGTAATACAAAAGTTTTACACGTTCACGATGCCCTTTTGGCCAGTCCAACGGACCGCCGTCTATGCATAATGGGCTGCCAGATTACCGCCGGGGAAGCTCCGCGCGGCCTCGGGAAACTGTGGGACGTTCTGCGCTGTGTCGTAAAAGCTTACGCCCCCATTCGACATAGCGAGAAAATCAGGATCGTTGGCGACAGCCTGGGATTGCAGCCATCCTTTCTGATTCGCCTCGTAGCAAAGTAGCCAATGTTCTCCCTTTAGCACGTCACTTTGGTTTACTGCTCCTGCCCACAGATTTTTGTCCAAGGCTCCAGCTGGAATGAGGCCTCGTGCGTCGGCGTCGAGGGCCAGAAGGGCGACGAAGTCATCCTCCATGTTGCCGAGCAATTCGACCGTCTTCGTGTGCAGTGGAACCGACCACGCGAGTGCCCCCCACAGAGCCCAGGCAACCTCGCTGCCTTCCTTTCGTGGGGCGTGACGCTCAATGATGCCCCCCAGCGTCTCCTCAAGCGGTGACTTCGAGACGGAATGTCCACCAGCATCTGCAGTCTTGTAGAGAGTACCGAGAGCGACCGCAAGCGCGGAAGCGTCGGCACCGGCCGCGCCGAGGACACAATTTTGGAATGCTCGCCAGCCGCTTGAATGCACCTTCTCGCCTTGTACCCGGGAGATCGCATACCGCAAGACAGAATGTTCGCGCTGATCCTTTGCGACCTCGAACGCTCGACCGAAGAACGCGACGATGTCGTTTCGTTGTCCCACTGGATTCTTTGCCTCCCGCAGCCGGAAGGCTCCGAGCTCCGTCCCCCATGAATCCGCCAACGAAATGGGCAGTTCTTCAATCTTCGTTTTCCTTGGGTTCAGGGCGAGGGCGTAGTCCGCCAGGATGCTCTCTAACTCGGTAAGTACTTTCTCCGCATCGCTGAGATTGCCGAAGGAAAGTTCATAATCGTCGAGGTACCGGAAACCCCGGACGAGACCGGGACACCGAGCCAGTAAGTCCTGGTCCGTCGCTGCCAGTAGAATCTCAGCAGCCACTAATGAAGGGTCGGGTCCTATGGGGATTCCATGTGTCTGCCCCTCGTTGAGGTACTGGAAGGCCTTATCGATCTCAGTGCCCCACAGTTGGTTCCCGGCGTGAGTATGCAACGCCGCCTTGCAAGCGGCCTTCGTATGGAGGGCCCAAGGAATGGAGTGAGTGTAAATTGACGGATAGAACTGATTGATATCCGTTCGCAATAAGTAGCGGCTCCCGCGCCGCCGCAGCGCCCGCATTCGCGGGAGTTCGCCGTACTTGTAACGTGGTACTACGGCCCGTCCGCCGCTCTTCATTACGTGCGGCCGACTTGCGGAGAGCCGGGCTTTCTAGGTGTGCTGATAGATCTCCTTCCAATTTGCTGATAGCACCCTTGCGAGTTCGAAATACGAGATTGGGTTCGGAATGCCGAGAGGTCTTCTAAGTCCACCCGGCCGCGCTAGATTGTGTGTCGCGCAGCGCCTCCAAACCTTTTTATTCCAACCCCCACCGACTCCAGCCGCGTAAGCCCCATAGGATTTCGTATGGAAGGGTGGTGGAATTTCTCTGGGGAAATATCCTTTTTCAAGAAGGGATTCTAAGGTAACTATCATTGCGGCTCCCAATAACGACAAACGATTCTAAACCCTGCATAGCGCCTCACCATTGAGCGTCGTTTCCCTCCATGAGCCTCCGTATCCTCCGTGGTAACGCCTTTTGAACGCAGCCAACTACTCGTACCTCAGCGCCTCCGCCGGCAATATCCGCGCCGCCGACCATGACGGATAAATCGTCGCCACAAACGAAATTCCAATCGATACAAGCGCCGTAATCACGCCATCCATCGGACGCGGTGTGAAGGGCACGTAGTCGATCGAATACACCTCGGGCGAGAGAGAAATAAAGTGGTAATGCCCGCCCGCATAAGAAATGGCATAGCCGATCACCAGGCCAATCGCCGTCCCAATCACTCCGATCAGCATGCCCTGCGCAATAAACACGCGCCGAATCTGCCGTTTCTTTGTGCCCATCGACATCAGCACCGCGATGTCTTTGGTTTTCTCCATCACCATCATGGTGAGCGAAATCAGAATATTCAGCGCCGCCACAAAAACGATCAAGCCGATGGTGATGAACGTGACCACGCGCTCTAACTTCAATGCGCGGAACAGAGGCTTGTTCTGCTCCATCCAGTTAGTGGTCATAAATCCGTGGCTTCCCGAAATAACATCTGCAGCCTGTTCAATCTCGCTGCCCACGTCGCCGGCCCTGTAAATGTCGTCGATCTTGAACTGGATCACCGAAATCACATCGCCCAGCCCGAACAGTTCCTGCGCGTCGGCCAGCCGTATGAACGCCCAGGACGAATCGTAATCGTAGAAGCCGGAGTTGAAAATTCCGGCCACACGAAATCGTATGTACTTCGGCGCCATGCCAAACGGAGTCAGCTCTCCCTGCGGAGATGTCACCAGCACAATCGACCCCACGGTAGCGCCAATGCCCTCAGCCAGATCGGCGCCCAAAATAACAGGAGGCATAGCCGCCACGCGTTGCGCGAGGCCAGCAAGATCGTCAGGCGATGTAGTAGCAGTGGATTGTGTGGCGCGGACTCTCCCTTCGGCTTTGCTCAAGGCAGGCT
>JBAVYO010000398.1:0-14375 GCA_049698855.1 Terriglobales bacterium | reverse complement strand
GTAGAAAGACTGAGCGCATGAGTTCGGCGCTCAAGCGTCCTCCGCTGCCGTGTCCGAGGACAATCGTATCCTTCACCGGATGTGGCGCCGGACAACTGAGCTGCGCAAGCGAATTGGTCTTTTCTGCCATGTCGTGAGTTCTCAGTTTTCTGTTATTCGTGCACTGCGAGGTTCTTCTGAGAACTGGGAACTGGGAACTGGTGTTTCCGATAGTTGTAATACGCGGCGCACGCGCCTTCCGATGACACCATTGGTGCTCCCAGCGGATACTCGGGCGTGCAACGCATGCTGAATGCAGGACAATCGGTCGGCTTCTTCAGGCCTTGCAGCACCTGCGCGCTGATGCATTCGGCGGGCTCGTCCACAGTGATTGAAGCCAGACCGAACAACCGCGAGGCATCGTAGTCGCCGTACTCGTCGCGCACGCGCAAGCCGCTCGCCGGAATGGTACCGATGCCGCGCCACTTCTGGTCGGCGATCTCGAAAACCTCTTTTATGATCCGTTGCGCGGGCAAATTGCCCTGGTAATTGACCGAACGCACGTACTGATTCTCGGCCTTTGCCTCGCCGCTCCCCAGTTGGCGGACGAGCATCAGCACGGATTCCAGTAGATCGACCGGCTCGAAGCCGCCGACAACGATGGGAACCCGGAAATCGCGTGCCAAAGTTTCGTATTCCTCGTAGCCCATCACGGTGCAAACATGGCCGGGCGCGATGAATCCGTTGACGCGGCAATCGGGAGAAGTCATGAGCGCGCGAATGGCGGGCGGCACGAGTACATGTGAGACCAGCACCGAAAAGTTGCCGATTCCTTCCTGCTTTGCCTGCCACACGGCCATCGCATTCGCGGGAGCGGTAGTCTCAAAGCCAATGGCCAGGAAAACCACTTTACGGTCTGGATTCTGGCGAGCGATCTTCAGCGCCTCGGTCGGCGAATAGACGACGCGCACGTCTCCGCCGCTTGCTTTAACCGTTAACAGATCGGTGGTTGAGCCGGGAACGCGTAACATATCGCCGTAAGAGACGAGAATTACCTCGCGGCGAGCGGCGAGTTCGAGCGCCTTGTCAATCGTTTCCAGCGGGGTAACGCAGACCGGGCAGCCCGGGCCGTGGACAAGTTCAATCTCGCGTGGCAGTAGTTCATCGAGGCCGTAACGCATGATGGTGTGAGTTTGGCCGCCGCAGATTTCCATGAGCACACAAGGCTTGCGGACGGTGCGCGCGATTTCGGCGAGAAGCTGGCGGGCGATGCCTGCGTCGCGGTACTCGTCCATGAATTTCATCGTGCGAACCCCCTTGAAAGGCGAGGTGGAGCGCCGGAATTCACTCTACGGCGGGGCGAACATCGCCACGGTGATGGATGTCACAAGGGCAAGTGATATTGGACAGAGATCAGGCGCTCGGCGAAAAGTCGAAAACCACGGAAGGCACTCAGGTACACGGAGGAAAGCTTCATGCAGGAATGGCTATTTGAGGCGAAAATCCGGCGAGCTTCGGTTGAGGCCGATACGCGGAATTTCACGCAGGATCGGGGGAGGGAAGTTCATCCTCCAATGCGTCCATTTCCGCCAGCAACTGATAGGTGCGGTGGGCTTCCTGTTCGTCGATCTTACTGATAGCAAACCCCACGTGAACCATGACGTAGTCGCCCACGGCGGCTTCGGGGACAAAGTCGAGCCGGACCTGGCGAACCGTGCCGCCGAACTGCACGCGGGCCAGACGCGCAAAGCCCAAATCGTCGCTGCTCAGAACCTTTCCCGGGATGGCCAGACACACGTCAGCACCTTCATAAGCCCTGGGTGCACCTTTACGGAGCATGGGCACCAGCTAGTTATCGTCCCCGGGCGGATACCCGGCAGTGACTCGGATCACAAGCTAAGGTGACGCGGACAGTCCCGCCGGAATCGGCCGGCTACGGAACAATCACCATTTTCCCCGGGCTCTGTCCCTGGGTGGAAAATGGCGAGTTCAGGACCTCCGTGGGCTGGCCGGTATTGGAATCGAAGGTATAGGCAGCAATGCCTTTGGACTGTGCATCGCCAATGTAGAAGTAGCTGCCGTTCGTATCCACGAGGGCAAATAGGCCGCCCGCCGTCTGGCTGAAGGGCGAGTCGTTGACGACAGTGAGCTGCCCGGTCAGGGAATTGATCGTGAAACACCAAATGCTGTAGCTGGAGCCGGGCGTAGTGGCGAAGAGAAGCTGTGAATTGGGAACGACGACCAGCGTCTGGGGTCCGCTGCCGATCGGAGGAGCGAACGGCGAGCCCGAGATTGGAGCCAGCACTCCAGTGCTGGGATTGATGTTGAAGGCGGAAATGTTTCCGATGACATTGGTGTTTGAGTTTATGGCCGAGGTGTTGGCCACGTAGAGGAATTGCCCGCTGTTATCGACGGCCAGAGCGCTGGCACCCCGTCCCGAATAAAACGGAGAACCTGCCACCTGCGACAGAGCGCCGGTGGAAGAGTCGAAGGTGAAAGCCGTCACCGTGCCATTTTGATTGCTACTGTTGCTGACGTAAACGAGATTGCCGGCAGGCGGCATCACGATTTCGGTGGGGCTTTCGTTCGCAGGGAAAGGTGAGCCAGGGACGGCGGTTAGAGCGCCAGTTGTAGAGTCCATGGCAAAAACGGACACGTCGCTGCTCTGTCCAATATTGGTGACGAGCAGGTATTGGCCGGATGGATCGACGAGAACTTCCCAGGGAGTCGTACCGCCATCCGAGGTCGTAGTGACCAGAGACAGCGTTCCGTCGCCGGCAACGCTGAAGGTGTAAATGTTGTTGGATTCGGAATTCGCAACATAAAGGAATTTTTTCGACGGCGACAACGCCAATCCATGGGGCGAAAGGCCGACGTATCCTGGAGTCGTCCCTTGGACCCCGAGGGCGCCGGTTACGCCATCAATATGCAGCATCATGATAGTTCCCTGATCGGGGAGGGTTATGTAGGCAGTGCCGCCGGTACCGGTTGAGGGGAGCTTGCCGTTACCGCTACAGGAAATGAACTGCGCGGCCAGGAGTAAAACGAAAGCAGCGGCCAACGCCGGACGAAGAAACATTGGGCGCTGAAGTACAAGGCGCGCCGCGCTAGGGAAGCTCATACCAGAACTGCTCCTTCAATGTGCGATCTCAGAATGTAGAGCGAAGATACTATCGTGCACGATAAGGCGCAAACTCCGCAACTGTCCCGCATGACCTGCCCCGGCCGATTGAATTTTTCGCGTCTTGTGAAGTTGGATGCGCGCTCGGCAGCATACAAAGAAATCAACCGAAAATCTCCGATTGTGCACCGTTCGGGAGTGGGAAGGGCTGCTGCCGGTTTAAACTGAAGTGTCGGAATCGAGAACCTGAATTGATCGATATTCACTGTCATATTTTGCCGGAGGTTGACGACGGCCCGAAGTCCTGGGAAGTTTCGATTGGGATGTGCCGCATGGCTGCGGAAGACGGGATCACGCATATGATCGCGACGCCGCACGCCAACGATCACTATCCCTATGATCGCGAATACCTGATGAGTCTGGTGGAGGAGTTGCGAAGACGAGTAGGGCCAGTGCCCGAACTCGGCCTGGGGTGCGACTTTCACTTTTCCGACGAGAACCTGGAGAAGCTCTTTGCGCGGCCGCACCGCTACACGATCGGCGAAACGAATTATTTGCTGGTCGAACTGAGCGATTACAGTATCCCGCCACAGCTCGCGGATGGTTTTCGGAAGCTTGGGGACATTGGGCTGACGCCGATCCTGACGCATCCCGAGCGCAATCCGATTTTGCAGAAGACGCCGCAGCGGGTGCTGGAGATTGCGGACCAGGGCTGCCTGGTTCAGGTGACGGCTTCGTCGCTGACCGGATTTTGGGGAGAGCGTCCGCAGATGGTTTCGCGCTGGCTGCTGGAGCGCTCGGCCGTGCACATCCTGGCAACCGACGCGCACAGCACGAGGCATCGTGTGCCTATTTTGTCGGCGGGGCGTGACGTTGCCGCCGAGATGGTGGGAGCCGAATGTGCCGCGGCTCTGGTCGAAGGCAACCCCGGCGCGATCGTCAAGGGAGAGCCCGTTCCCTATTGCCCACGGCCGGTTCTCGATTGAAAACACTGAAGTTATCGCTCGCCGTGTGCGATAGCTCACTGACAGATTGCCGATTACAAGACCCCACTTTCTTGTGTCGCCCCGGTCTATCACGCTCTATCACCCCGATCCTGAGGGGCCAAATGTCAAGGGTAGCCGTCACAGACTTTCTGCGTCACTTCATGACATTCTGAACAAGAGCATTCAAAAGCTGGCTAAGTCCTCCAGGACACCCTTCGACACGACTGTCGTGTTGTGGAGCAGCTACCGGTGGGCGGGACGGGCAGCAACACCGGCGGCTATTTACGGAGGTTGCATGCACAAACTCGGTTTTGTCTTGGCTGCACTCATACTATTGGGCAGCACAAATGTCATGGCCCAATCGAATGCCGGGAAGGCCTTCGACGGCAATTGGCTCACGAAGCTCACCTGCCCTCCGAAAGGGAATACAGAGGGCTACACTTGGCAGCTTCCGAGCGTCATCCAGAACAGCAACTTTCGCGGAGAGCACGGCACAGCGGGGGAGCCCGGCTACCTGCTGATCGAAGGCAAGATCGGGGAAGACGGCAAGGCCAAGCTGTCTGCCAACGGCATTGTTGCCTCGAGGAAATATTCCCGCGGAGTTTTCGCCCACAAGGGAGAGGAATATAGCTACGACATCAAGGCCCAATTCAAAGAGACCGAAGGCACAGGCGCCAAGAGCGAGGGCCTCGGCATCGTAGGCCGCGCCTGCACGTTCGAGTTTGTGAAGAAGCAGGCCACAAGCGCGGGCTCGGAGCAATAAGCCCGGCAGTCAAAACCAGAGCATTGTAAAGACCCGACCGAGGAAAGCCAGATCAGAAGATAGCCAAACAGGCGGCCCGCGTTCACTGCATCAACGCGGTTCCGGTGACGACATAATCGCCGCTCTCATTTATGTTGTCGATGAACTGCGCTCCGTGGGCTTGCCCTGCATCGGCCGAGTTCAGCACAAACACGATACCAGCGCCCGGAAGCGTAATCGTGCCGCTGCCGTCCGCGTTGACCGTGTAGGTTCCGGTCTGGGTCTGTGTTTTAGTTACGCCGTCCAACACGCTTGTTGAGGAGCTTTTGAAACCGCCCTTGCCGTCAAAGTTACAAGTCCCCAACTGGCTTCCCTGGTAACCACTCGGGCTGGCCCACCAGAGGTTCCACTGAAAGCTGAAATTCCCGTTTATGCTGGCGACGCTGTAGGTCTGAGCGGTGGTGGATTGGAGCACAGCGGTGCCGCTGACCACTTCGTTGTTGCTGTCGTTGGTCTGCAGCAATTGAACGCCTTGCGCGAGCCCAGCTGCCGTTGGGTTGTTGAGAACAATCGCGAAAACAGCCGTTGAGCCGGTTGTAAGAGTGATCTTCCCCGTGCCATTGGAACTCACGGTGTACGTCCCACCTAGTGTGCCGGTCTTGACGACTTCCAACGAAACCGTCGTGTACGAGCCAATCACTTTCCCGGCGCCGTTGAAGGTCAGGATGCCCACCATGGCAATCTGGTCTGTACTCGAATCAGCAGTCCACAGGTTGGTCAAGAAGCCGTAACTGCCCTTAAGACTTGCCTTCTTATAGGTCGTAGCCTGCGCCGAGAGCGCAAGCGCGATGGTGATAAGGAATAAAATCCCAAGTTGCACGAAACGTCGACTGTAGCGCTGCATATTCGCCTCCGATGGATGGAATTTTCCTTCTGAAGATTTGCCCTGGGGAAAGGTTAAGGAACAGCTTGCAGGATAAGCCGATGCTCAAGGCGAGCGTTCGTCAAGGACGCGCGGCACAACACGATGTGACGAGACGCGAACCGCGAGCCTCGACCCTCGGTTGGGTGATGTCAGCTTTTAGCGAAAAATGCATTGACGTGCGGGCTTATTGTTTGGGAACGCTGTCTTCCGACGGGGCTTGTTTTGCCGTCTTGGGATCGGCTGATATTGGCGCGGCGGGCATCGTCATGGCGCTCTCGGGATTGAGCAGGTGCTCGTGGCTGGGACCTAAGCCGAGCTTGATCAGCGCGCGGGAATCAGGCGTTGTTTTCGATTGCCAGCCCTGGTCCTCCTGATAGCGCTGCATGGCGGACTGTGTAGCGCCGTCCCACTCGCCTGAAGGCTCGCCATCCAGATAATGTTCGCGAATGAGGGCTTCCTGGATTTCGCGCGCGCGCTCTGCATCGATTGCCTTCTGTCCGCGCTTCATGCTCTTCGTGGGGGCCTTTGATCCTTTCGGTCCCTTGCTAGCCGCCTTTGATGTCTTCGCGCCGTGCCGGCTTGTCTTGCTGTGGGAACTGGCCGTGCGTGTCGTGCTGCTGTGCGCAGCCGGCTTGCTCGACGACTTGTGCGCTGCATGAAGCGTCGAATGGCTGGTGCGAGTCGGCGAATGCGGCGCGGCAGAAGATCTGGACGATGGTACCGAAGCGCCCGCTAAATTCGACACCACGGCGACTGCGAGTACCGCAAGAATGCACCTAAACGCGCAAAGGCTAGTCTGCCCTCCAAATCGGATTGACGCCTGTTTCAGCATTCTGCGACTACGATCCTCTACTCAGTGTGCACTCAACGTAAGCTAGCGAAAGCGGTTAAGCCTATGTTCCCCGAAGTGGGTAAGGTATGCCAGTCTCGCCAGATTGTCCAGCCGGTTACGGAAGTGTACCGGCGAGGAAAACGGTGCCGTCCGAAGCTCTCGCGCCACGCGGGCGCACCAGCAGGACCACATCCTGGCCGCTCTTCAACGACGATTCGATTTTTGAAAAGTCCTCGGGGTTGTTGACCGGCTGCTTATTGACCTCAAGAATCACGTCGCCGCGATTCAAGCCGAGATCCTCGGCAAACGAGCCGCTTTTCACATCCTGCACCACCACGCCTTTACCGGCAGGGATACTGAGGCGGTCGGCAAGCTCGCCGTTGATGCCGCGAACGGAAATACCGAATTTGCTGGCTTTCGGCTCCTCTTCGCCCTGGTTTGCGTCGTCTTCGCCGAGGCGGGCTGCGAACAGCTTGGAGCGGTCGGCGATGGTGACGCTAGCCTCTTCTTTTTTGCCGTTGCGAATAAAGCTCAACTTCGCCTTGCTGCCAGGCTTGCGGGAAGCGATGTCGGCCACCAAGTCGTTGCCGGATTTTACCTCTCTGCCATCGACTGAGGTGATCGTATCGCCTACCTTCAGGCCAGCTTCCTCGGCTGGGCTGCCGGAGACGACGGTCGCGACCGTCACGCCGGACCCGTACACACGCGCGAGCGCGGGGTTCGGCTGAGCGGTGAATTGGATGCCAATGGAGCCGCGAGCCACGCGGTGTTCCGGTCCAATCAGTTGGTTATAGACCTGAGCGACCGTGTTGGACGGCATGGCGAAGCCGACGCCTGCGTAAGAACTTGTCTCGGTCAGAATGGCGGTGTTGATGCCGATTACTTCGCCCGCCATATTGACCAGCGGGCCACCAGAGTTCCCAGGGTTGATGGCTGCGTCGGTCTGAATAAACGATTGAAAGTCTCGATTGGGGACAATGCTGCGGCCCTTGGCGGAGACGATGCCGGCGGTGACGGTTTCCTGCAATCCGAAAGGACTGCCGATGGCGAGAACCCAATCTCCCACTTCCATGCCGTCGGAGTTTCCGAGCTTTGCGGCTGGAAGGGGGCGATCCATTTCAATCTTGATGACGGCCAGATCGGTTTCCTGATCCATGCCGATGACCTTGGCGTCATGGCCGGGGGAGGCGGGATTTTCATCCTGCAACTTCACGCGAATGCGGTCGGCCTTTTCAACCACGTGACGATTGGTCACGATATAGCCTTTGGGATCGACAATTACGCCTGAGCCGAGCGAACGCTGGCGGATCGAGCCGGCGTCGGGGCCGCCCTGGCCACCAAAGAACTTGTCGAAGAAATCCTGGAACGGGGTGTCATCGTCGCCGCCTCCCTGATCGTCGGGGTTGTCCGGTTGAGCATGAGGATTGCGCCCGTGATGGGGATTCTTGATGGTCGACTCGGTATTGATGTTGACCACGGTAGGCTCAAGCTGTTTGGAGATCTGCGAGAACGCGTTCGAGAGTTGCTGCGGCGCCGGGATGGTCAAAGGCGTGGCGTCCGATTTCTGGCCCTCTTTGCCCTTGACGCCGTAAGAAATCACGGTGCCAATCAGAATTCCAACGGCGAGTGTCGCCAATATGGTAAAGGTATACGCCAAGCGGTTGGCTTTGAAGCGCACCCAAAAAGCGCTCTCGCGCGAATCCATGTTTCCGCCTCCTGAAATCACACAAACAACCATTATACCTGTGCTGCCAGCACCGAGAGTGCCAGAGTCAGTCAGTTTGATTAGACGCGGCAAATCTCCCCGGCGTACACGCGGAACCGTTGGTTCGCGAACTTTTGGCCGGCGGCCCTTAGTGTAGTGCGCCGGAAATAGTGAACGTTAAATAACGCTAAGTGTTGTGCCTCGATCCGCGTGATCGGCTGTAGAGGTTGCGGAAAAAGTGACCTTCCCGGCGCGGCGCGTTCCCCCAGCGGCTGGAAGCCGCATTGATTTCGTGGCATTTTTCGGCACGAGTGGAACTCGTGCCCTTCCCAAAACCGCGCGAAACGGAGTTTTTCCGCAACCTCTCTAACCACAGAGGGCACAGAGGAACACAGAGGGAATCGGCGACTCATAAATGTCGATTTGTTTGACGCACCACACCGGCCTCACTGGGGTCGAATGGCGATCATGTCCGGAAAACAAATGGGGGCGCCTGCGCCTTGTCCCGTGCACATATTGTTGGTGGTGTTGTTGATATAGGGAACGTCCTGGTCGTGCCCGGTGATGGTGTTGACGATGTGGACCGAACCGGCGGCGCATACGGGTGGGTTGCTGTTTGGCACATACTGATCGCAGGCGGCGACAAAAACTTCGCTGCCGTCATTGGAGGACGACGCCGAGCGCGGGTCGTCGCTGTTGACAAGCTGAACCGCGCTTGTGGTGCCGTTGGCGACATCAAAGATCAGAACCGCGGGAATGAAACGGGCCACGATGATCATCTTCGTGCCGTTGTCCACCAGGTTGACATAGACAGGCGTGAAATTACCCTCGCCCAGGTAAATCGAGGGTCCCACCTTGAAGCTGTTCAGCGTGGGAGGATTGCAGACATATTGACTCAGAGGCAAACTTACCTGCGTGAACTCCGCGGTCAGCACTTGAACGCTGGGCGGTTCGAATACGAGCACATTCTGAGTGATGAACTGCGTGCCGGGTTGCAGGTTGGGAAATGGGAAGATCCGAGCCGGTATGCCCGACGTGGGCACTGGGCTGCCGAGGTTGACACTGGCTTCGCCGGGCAGCGCGCAGGTTGAGAAAGCGGAAACCGATCCCGTTGTTCCCGACGATCCCGCGACATAGGCAAAGCTGCCGTCGGGAGAGAACGCAACATCCGTGCCGGAACTCTGGGAACTGGGGACCGTTACCGAAGCGAATGCATCGACGGTCGAGTAGACATACATGGTGCCAGAGCCGGTGAGGATGAAAATCTTCGACTCATCGGAAGAAAAAGCTGCGGCCGTGGCAACCTCGGGCAGCACAAGGTCCGTGATAGTGCCGCCACTGGAACTGGCGCTGGTGTTGTAAAGGTAAACCTGCGGCGTAGTCGAGACTGTGTCGGCTACGATGACTTGTTTGCCGTCGTTAGAAACCGCAAGCACGACCCCGCACAGCGAAACTTGGCAAGGCGTGCTGACAGGGGAAACCAATGTTGCGGATGGGGCGCCGCCTACGTCGACATACATCAGTCCTTGATCGCTGCCGAGGTAGATGCGCGACAGATGATTGAATGTCATGGAATTGGGAGTGCGCGGCAAGGCGACGATTGCGCCGATTGGATTCTCGCCGTTCGAAGTAGTCGGCGTGACGTTGAACATAACGCTGGTTCAGCCATTGGTAACGCCACTGTTGCCCTCATCGCACACATCCGTCGCCGCCCACGCGGTAAAAGTAGGGATGTTCCCGCTCTGCGAGACATCGACCGCAATGGAGCCATAGGCTTGATTCTGGTTTAGTGGCGATGCGGGCCCGTCGCTGGCAAAGACGTATGCGGGCATCGACGAGGCATTGGGAATACCGGGCAAGATCCCGATATTGCAGCTCGGCGGAGTGCACGCAGCGGAAAGGTCCGCGCCGCCGGCGACCGAGTGCGCGCTGGCGGAATTGGTTCCGCTGGAGGTGGTGAGCGAGGAAAAAGACACGACCTCGGGATTGGAGCTGATCCAGGTTAAAGGGGGTTTGGTGAGAGTGTAGCCGAGGGTATCCACGGCGGTCGCCTGTAGCGCGATCGAGCTGCCGGTGTTGACGTTGACCGAACCCGAAGTGGTTCCGGAGGCCGTCAGCCGAACGTATTGCACCAGGCAGGTTGTGATGGGAATCGAATTGCTGGTCGTCCCCGAGACAAAAGCGTAGAGCTGGGTGATGCCCGGGCTGTCGGCGGTGATTTGAACTTGATTGAGGGGCAAGGGAATTGGCTGCGCTGGATTCGTATTGGTGGCAAGCACCCCGGCGTTGGTCGTAGCCCAGTTCAACTGGCCGACCGTGCTGGTGATATCGACGCCATTGTTGTACGCCGTTCCCTGATAGAGCCAGGTTTGCCCTTGAGAAAAGCAATCGTATGTTGGCGGGACGGTATTGGCCTGAGTAACCTGGAGGTTGTCGATGTGTTGATGGACGTAGACGGTGGTTTGCGGGCTGCGAACTCCGTTGGCGGTCGCGGTGACAATCGCGACTCCGGAACCGCCGGGGCTGCAGAGCGCTTGGGAGGCGTCCCATGTACCGGCGCAGGCATTGCCGCTGCTGGTCATTGAGATCGGGATCGGCGCAGTTGAGCCAACGGGCGCGCTGACGATGAGCTGAATATTGATGCCGGGGATGGCGCGATTGTTCTCATCGAGAGCGCTGGCACTAAAAACCTGGGTGGTCCCGATTTCGAGCGAGAGATTTCCGGAGGGATTCAGCGAAATGCTTTTCACGCTGCCAGTGCCTGAGGAGGCCGTGCTCTTGCCCAGGCATCCGGTGAGGGCAATAGTGAACGCAATGGCAAATAGTGCAAAAACAACCGACCGACAACGAAGCATTTACCCTCCTCGCGTGCCATTTGTGGGCGCGAGATTATGAGATGGCTGGAAGACTGTCAGTGTAGAGGGTCATTGGGACTTTGGGCAAGAGTGAGGGGGCAAAGTCCAGACAGAGTTCAGACAAAGTACAGGCAAAGTTCCAAGAATTCGATCTTCGAGGTGCGAGCGCGGTGCTCCGGCAAAGCCTGTTGATGGCGGCTTCGTGCGTGGGCGCGAGATTGCGAGATGGGGTGAGGGCGTGGGCCGTGACTCGGTCCGCTTTATAATCAGAGGTTCCGTCTTTCGCTCTATTTTCATTTCAGAACATCTGCATTTACAACAGGAACGAGCGGAGACGCTCGAAAGGACAGGGCATTGGCACTCGACGAAAATATTTATGAAATCCGGCGCGAGAAGCTGAAGAAGATTGAGGCTCTTGGGCAGCCTGCGTATCCACGAAAGTACAACTTCAGCCACACGGTGCCGCAGATCCTCAGCGAATACAGCGGGCAGACGGCAGAGGAACTCGAATCTCCGCGAGTGGCTGTGCGGGTGGCGGGGCGGATCATGGCGATCCGGCTGATGGGGAAGGCTGGGTTTGCGCACTTGCAGCAGGATGGGAAGCGGCTGCAGATCTATGTAAAAAAAGATGCTGTCGGCGACGCGGGGTTTGAGCTTTGGAAGCTGCTCGACCTGGGAGATCACATTGGCGTGCGCGGATATTTGTTTCGCACGCGCACGGGCGAGTTGAGTATTCATGCCGAGGAGCTGACGTTTTTGTCGAAAGACCTGCTGCCTCTGCCAATTGGCAAGGAGTTCGAATCGGACGGCGATACAAAAAAATCGTATGAGCTTAGTGACGTGGAGTCGCGCTACCGGCAGCGATATGTAGATCTGATCGTGAATCCGGAGGTGCGCGAAGTTTTTCTGAAGCGCAGCAAGCTGGTGCAATCGCTGCGGCGGTATTTCGATGGGCATGGGTTTGTGGAAGTGGAGACGCCGATGATGCATCCCATTGCCGGCGGGGCGGTGGCGCGTCCGTTCAAGACGCATCACAACACGCTCGATATGGATTTGTTTTTGAGGATCGCGCCTGAACTTTATTTGAAACGGCTGACGGTGGGCGGGTTTGATCGCGTTTTTGAAATTAACCGCAATTTCCGGAATGAGGGAATCTCCGTACGGCACAATCCAGAGTTCACCATGCTTGAGGCTTATCAGGCTTACACAGATTATCTCGGCATCATGGATACGACGCAGGGAGCGATCGAGCAGGCGGTGCAGGATGTGACGGGCGGGACGACGACAAAGTGGGGCGAGGACGAGATCGACTGGTCGCATGGGAGTTGGCGGCGCATGACGATGCGGGAGGCGATTGCAAAGTTCTGGCCGGAGCAGGCTGGAGTTGCGCCGACTCGTGAGGATTTTGCCACGCATGACTCGGTGGCCGCCTTGGTTGGCCGCGTGCGCTCGGCCGGGATGAATATGGCCTATGACGAAGCCGAGCCGGCGGGGAAAACGATCGCGGGCTTGTTTGAGGTGATTGCGGAAGAGCACTTGACGCAACCGACAATTATTTATGAATTTCCGACGGCGATCTCTCCGCTATCGAAGCAGAAGCCCGATGAGCCTGACTGGACCGAGCGCTTCGAAATGTTTGCCGGGAAGATGGAAATTGCGAACGGCTTCAGCGAATTGAACGATCCCGAAGATCAGCGGCGGCGATTTGAAGGACAGCTAAAGGAACGCGAGCGCGGCGACGACGAGGCCCATCAGATGGACGAAGATTACATACGGGCGCTGTCGTATGGCATGCCGCCGGCGGGTGGAGTGGGCGTTGGGATTGACCGGCTGGCGATGCTATTTACCGATTCGCGCACGATTCGGGACGTGATTTTGTTTCCGCAGTTGCGTCCGGAGAAGCATTCATCCGCGGAGGACGCCGAGAGCGCGGAGGAGAAATAGTCAGACCTTAATCTGAAGGCGCTTCAGACTTGTTGGACGTGGTTTTTTTGCGCTCCTTTCCCGGGCCAAAATTCTTCGTCAGGTAATTCAGAATGTCGCTGCGGTCGGCGTCGGGGATGACGGCGCCCAATCCTTCCATTTTTTCTAGTTCCTTGGTCCACTCGTCGCGGGTCATGTGTTGCTCGGTGATGCGTCCGGCGTTATGACATTGAGTGCAGGCGGCTTTGACTTTCGACTGCATGGGGCCGGGCGGAAGCGGCTTGCCGGGAGCGCTGGGAGCCTGTGCGGTGGCGACCAGGACAGAAGCTAAGCAAAAGATCGGAAGACAACATTTCCGGCGCGAGTCAGTTTTCCGCATGCTTACAGCGTTGCGCCGATCGGATTTACCCCATATTTTGACGATCATAAAGTCGCGGCCACGATGGAAATATAGATGTCAGCTTCGGTCGTTTAGCTTCAGATGCGATTTGCTCGAGGAAGGAGGTGCGCTTGGGGATCGGGAATACAGCGTGGGATCTGCCAGCAGTTTTACTGCTGATTCTCGCTAGGGCTGGCGTGGGCGGCCACACATTGCCACTTGTTTCGCGCACGAACCCAAGTGTCGGTGAAGCGTCCGAGTTCGTCGTATGGTTTACCGTTTTCCGTTCCTTGCGTGCGATACACGCCAGCCACGATGGCTGTGTCGCCGTATAACTCAACTTGTAAGTGGTCGATGGTCACATGGGCGGGCTTGACATGGTTTTTCCTAGTGTTTTCTATAAAGTCAGCTTTGCGCCCAAGGTGGCCGCTGGAATATGTCCCGAGAAACCGATCTCCAATCAGGTTATCCAGAGCCCGCCAGTCACGCAGCATTTGCACCTGGTTCCACATTTTTTCGAGCGCAATCAGCTGGTTGACGTCCGAATCATTGGCTGGGCGAGCGTCCTGCGCAAACAGCGGCAGCGCGAGCAACGAGAGGCATAACGTGGCGATGAACTTCATAGTTCAGTTCCTTATAAGCGCGTTTGATTGGGTCCACTACATGTTGACTGGTCCACATGGACACTGAGCTAGCGTAACAACGCTGGTATCTCTAATGACAGATTACGGTTGGATGTTCGCGAAGGTTACTGACGGCGCAGTTCACGCGGCGTTCTAGTGTCGTGTCCCGGAAATAAGCGGAATAAGTCTGCATATCTTCGGGATGCAGCGTGCGTTGCCCTCAGGGGCTAAAGCCCCGGTTTCTTGGCGCCGGATGCGGCGCGGCTGAAGCCGGCACCCTTTCAAGGCAGGTTCATTTATGCCGC
>JBAVYO010000397.1:0-7543 GCA_049698855.1 Terriglobales bacterium | reverse complement strand
TCAACGGCCAGGTAACCGAGCTGATTGATATTCCAGCCATCCTGCAATCGACGGGGATTTCCTTCATGAATCAGCCGCAGAACGAAATGAACCTGGCAAAGGCTACCAACTAATCATGGCAAACAGTCTGCAATTCTGCTCTTTCTATCTGGATCACCTGCTGCTTGGCGTCGAG
The DNA here is from genome assembly GCA_049698855.1 of Terriglobales bacterium. Classification (GTDB taxonomy): domain Bacteria; phylum Acidobacteriota; class Terriglobia; order Terriglobales; family Acidobacteriaceae; genus Acidiflorens. The sequence continues at coordinate 7,368 of JBAVYO010000397.1, read as the reverse complement.
ATTCAGAGCGTGCAGGAAGTCATACGGCATTTGCCGATGACCCGCGTCCCGCTGGCTTCGAACGTAGTAAGCGGGCTGATCAACTTGCGCGGTCAAATTGTGACCGCTGTCGATCTTCGACGCTGCCTTGGCATGCCGGATCGCGCCACCGGTCAACTGCCGATGAACGTCGTGGTTCGCACTGCCGATGGCCCGGTCAGCCTGCTAGTGGATGACATAGGAGACGTGATCGAAGTCACCGACGAGTCCTACGAACCGGCTCCGCAGAATATGTCGCGGCAACAAAAAGAAATGGTCCAAGGCGTCTACAAGTTGGACGGACGCCTGTTGCTGGTTTTGAACACGGAACGGTCGCTTGCGACCGGGCTGGAAGTGGCTTGAACTTCGTCGAAATTAAGGCAATTGATAAAAAATCGAAATTGATCAAAGGAGCTTGAATCAATGCAGAGCACGAGGGGGAAGGCGGCGGCCGCCGCTTCACAACAATCAATGGATTTTGGGCAACTTTACCAACAGTTACTGGAAAAGTCTCCGGCGAACGTGATGTACGCGGACAAGAATTTCGTCATCCGTTACATGAACCAGTCGTCGCTCGAGACGCTCAAGAAAGTCGAGCACCTGCTGCCATTCAAAGCCAACGAGGTCGTGGGAAAATCCATCGATAGCTTTCACAAGGATCCGGCCCGAATAAGGGCGATCCTGACTCAGGGTTTGAAGCTCCCACACTATGGCATGTTTCTACTTGGCACGGAGAGAATGGAGTTGACAGCACACGCCATCCTCGATGGAAACGGCGAAGTGTCGGGCTATATGGCTGCGTGGGACATCGTCACCGAGAAATTCCGGTTGCAGCAGTCGATCCAGACGATCTTCAGCTCTCGCCCTTGTATCGAGTTCGATGTTAACGGCACGGTAACGCGAGCGAATGACCTGTTCCTGGAGCTCACGGGGTATGCGGGCGAAGACATTCTCGGCAAGAGTCACAGCATGTTCGTGCCGGAGAAGGATCGCAAAAGCACAGAGAATGCGGACCTGTGGTCGAAGCTCGAAGCAGGCATCGCTCAGACAAGTCAATACAGGCGGCTTGGCAAAGGAAATAAGGAACTCTGGCTTGCCTGCACTTACTACCCGATTCCGGATGCAACCGGAAAGATCTACCAGATCATGCAGTTCGCTACAGATGTAACCCAACAAAAACTTCGGGATAACGATTTCGAGGGGCAGATTAAGGCTATTAGCGAGTCGCAAGCCGTGATTGAATTCAATCTGGACGGCACGGTAATCCACGCGAACGACAATTTCCTGCACCTACTGGGCTACACGCTCGACGAAATCAAGGGCAAGCACCACAGCTTGTTCGTTGACGAAGCCTATCGCCAGAGCGCCGCTTACAAGGAATTCTGGGCAAAGCTGAACCGCGGCGAATATGTGGCGGACGAATTCAAGCGCATTGGCAAAGGTGGAAAGGAAGTCTGGATTCAGGCTTCCTATAACCCCATCCTGGACGTCGACGGCAAGCCGTTCAAGGTGGTGAAGTATGCAACCGACGTAACCGAGATGAAGCTGAAGAATGCCGACTACCAAGGGCAGATCAGTTCCATCGGCAAGTCGCAAGCGGTGATCGGGTTCAACATGGACGGAACGGTCATTACGGCTAACGAGAACTTCCTGAAAGCACTGGGCTATACCCTGGACGAAATCAAGGGCAAACACCACAGCATGTTCGTGGAGGAATCTTATCGTCAGAGCCCCGAGTACAAAGAGTTCTGGGCCAAGTTAAACCGCGGCGAGTACTTCTTTCAAGATTTCAAGCGCATCGGCAAGGGAGGGAAGGAAGTCTGGATCCAGGCTTCGTATAACCCGATCTTCGATCTGAACGGTAAGCCATTCAAGGTCGTTAAGTACGCGAGTGATATCACCGCTCAGAAGATGGCTCTCAACGCGATGATGACCGACGCGATGATGCTGTCGAAGGCGGCGGTGGAAGGCAAATTGGCTACACGGGCGGATCTAAACCGCCATCAGGGCGACTACCGCGAGGTGGTTCGGGGAGTCAACGAGACGCTGGATGCTGTCATCGGCCCGTTGAATGTTGCCGCCGACTACGTCGACAAAATCAGCAAGGGCGAAATCCCGGCCAAGATTTCCGACAACTACAACGGCGACTTCAACCTTATCAAGAACAATCTGAACGCGTGCATCGATGGACTGGCGGGGCTGCAGGAGGCCAACGTCGTCCTGCAGAAGATGAGCGTCAATGACTACACGGTCGAGGTGGAAGGGAAATACGTCGGAATTTTCGCGGACGTTGCGCGCGCCATCAATGGCGTGCAGGCACGAGTCAAGCACTTGATGAGCACCTGCAAGAAGGTCGCGCAAGGAAATCTGGAAGATCTGGCGGAGTATCAAAAGGTGGGCCGACGCTCCGACAAAGACGAACTGGTCCCGTCGCTGACCGTTATGCAGCAGAGCATTGCGGCACTGGTTGCCGACGCCGCCATGCTGTCGCAGGCTGCGGTGGAAGGCAAGCTCTCGACCCGGGCCGATGCCTCAAAACACGCTGGCGACTACCGCAAGATCGTCGAAGGTGTAAACCAGACACTCGATGCTGTCATTGGACCGTTGAACGTTTCAGCCGACTACGTCGACAAAATCAGCAAGGGCAACATCCCTCCGAAGATCACCGACAACTACAACGGCGATTTCAACGTAATCAAGAACAACCTGAACATGTGCATCGACGCGGTGAACGCGCTGGTTGCCGACGCCGTCATGCTGTCGCACGCCGCGGTGGAAGGCAAGCTCTCGACCCGGGCCGATGCGTCAAAGCACGCTGGCGACTACCACAAGATCGTCGAAGGTGTGAATCAAACGCTCGACGCTGTCATTGGACCGTTGATAGTTTCAGCCGACTATGTCGACAAGATCAGCAAAGGCAATATCCCCGCGACGATCACCGACAACTACAACGGCGACTTCAATGTAATCAAGAACAACCTGAACGCGTGCATCAACGCAGTGAACGCGCTCGTCGCCGACGCCGTCATGCTGTCCAAGGCTGCGGTGGAAGGCAAGCTCTCGACCCGGGCCGATGGTTCAAAGCACGCAGGCGACTACCGCAAGATCGTCGAAGGCGTGAACGAGACACTCGACGCCGTGATTGGACCTGTTCAGGAGGCCGGAGCCGTTCTGAAGAAGATCGCCGCCGGCGACCTTACTGCCAAGGTCACTGGCGCCTACCAGGGCGATCACGCCGATATCAAGAACGACATCAATGCAATGACCGAGGCGCTTTGTTCCAGCATGGCGTCGATAGCGGTTAACGCGCAATCCCTGGCCAGTTCTTCCGAAGAGTTGAACGCAACCAGTCAGCAACTGTCCGGAAATGCGGAGGAGACTGCCACACAGGCTAACGTAGTTTCAGCGGCCAGCGAGGAAGTGTCCAAAAACGTCAGCGTGGTTGCCACCGGCTCGGAAGAAATGTTGGCTTCCATCCGCGAGATTTCCAAGAGCGCCAACGAGGCCGCGCGCGTAGCCAAGAATGCGGTCGAAGTGGCTCACGGCACCAACACCACAATCTCCAAACTGGGCGAGTCGAGCGCCGAAATCGGCAAAGTGATCAAGGTGATCACCTCCATCGCACAACAGACCAATCTGCTCGCACTGAATGCCACGATTGAAGCGGCGCGCGCCGGCGAAGCGGGCAAGGGCTTCGCGGTGGTCGCCAACGAAGTGAAGGAACTGGCCAAGGAAACTGCTCGGGCAACCGAGGAAATTGGCCAGAAAATCGAGGCCATCCAGGGCGATACCAAGGCTGCCGTGCAGGCGATCGGAGAGATCAGCGGAATCATCAACCAAGTCAACGATATCTCCAACACGATAGCATCGGCGGTGGAAGAGCAGACCTCAACCACGAATGAAATCGGCCGCAACGTTACTGAAGCCGCCAAAGGCACATCGGAGATCGCCAAAAACATTTCCGGTGTGGCCCAGGCCGCCCAGGAAACTACCACGGGCGCCAATGACCTGCTGAAGGCCGGGCGCTCTCTGGCCGAAATGTCCACGCAACTGCAGATGTTGGTTTCTCAGTTCAAATTGCAAGAGGACGCGAAGCACGTAACGCACAACAGAGCAGCGGCATCTGCGGCTGGACTGTAAGCCTAACGGGTGGTGTAGGGCGGGGCGCGCGTCGCTCCGCCCCTTCACTTCTCAGATGCAGTGGTGGCCAGAAACACAGATCCAACCAACTTGTGAGCATCACATATGGCAAAGGCACTTGTAGTAGACGATTCTCGCGCGATCCGGATGATCCTTGGCAGGATGCTCTCCGGATGCGGCTTTGAAATATGCCAAGCCGGCAATGGCCGCGAAGGCCTGGAAGTGCTGGAGAAAGAGTTCCCCAACGTTTCCCTGGTTCTGGCGGACTGGAACATGCCGGAAATGAACGGCCTGGAGTTCGTTCAGAAGCTCCGTGCCGACGCCCGTTATGCATCGGTGCAAGTCATGATGGTAACCACCGAAACACAAATCGAGCAGATGAGTCAGGCGCTGGAAGCCGGCGCCAATGAATATGTGATGAAGCCGTTTACCCCCGACATCATCCAGGACAAGTTGCGGTTACTCGGAGTGTTGCAATAGAGCCTATGGCAGCTGGAAAGACAGCATTAGCCGCTTCAGGACGGACTCGGCCGGTCATCCGGCAGGGACAAAAGATCCGCGTGCTGGTGGTGGATGACTCGGTGGTCATGCGCCGACTGATCAAACACGCCCTGGAACAGGACCCTGTGCTCGAAGTTGTCGGCACGGCGGCCGACGGAGCCATTGCGCTGCAGAGGATTCCTCAAGTCAACCCCGACGTCGTGACGCTCGACGTCGAGATGCCTGTCATGGATGGCCTGGACACTCTCCGCTACATTCGACAGCAGTATCCGAATCTTTGCGTGATCATGTTCAGCACGCTCACCGAGCGCGGTGCTTCCACCACCTTGGATGCTCTTTTGCTCGGCGCCAACGACTACGTCACGAAGCCCTCCAATGAAGGCTCGCTCGACCGTTCAATGGCGCGTCTGCAACAAGAGCTGGTTCCTAAGATTCATCAGTTTTTTGATGTTGAAGACCGCGTAGCCGCGCCCGCCCCTGCACCAGTTCCCGCGATCTTGAAGCCGGCTTCAGTGCGGCAACCCGGTCTGCGCAGACCGCGGAGCATCGTGGCGATTGGCGTCTCCACGGGCGGGCCTACCGCGCTCGGCGAAATCATGAAACTGTTTCCCAAAGATTTTTCGCTGCCGATTCTGATCGTGCAACACATGCCTCCGCTGTTCACACAGTTGCTGGCGGAGCGGCTGCAGACCAGGTGCCAGCTGCCGGTTGCGGAAGCGAAGGAAGGGGTTCTCGTAGAACCTGGCAAAGTCTTGATAGCCCCCGGCAACTATCACATGCGGCTGGCAAAGAAGGGTTTGAACGTTCACGTGACCTTGGATCAAGCGCCTCCCGAGAATTCCTGCCGTCCGGCAGTCGATGTCATGTTTCGCTCGGTGAGCGATGTTTACGGCGCAGCTACGATCGGGATCGTTCTCACGGGCATGGGTTACGACGGCTTGCGGGGCGCCGAGCAACTGAAAGCAAACGGGGCCTACATCATCGCGCAGGACCGCGAATCCAGCACCGTGTGGGGCATGCCGGGTGCGGTGGCCGAGGCCGGCCTCGCCGATGCCGTCGTGAGTTTGAATTCGGTCGTTCCAGAAATTCTCAGGCAGGTCCACTAAGGAAAAATGGCGACTCCAGCCCCAGCAAGAATCGTCGAAAGAACGGACAAGCCCGAGTCCTGTCCGATTACAACGGAAAACTACGCCTATCTGCAAAAACACGTTTACGCCCAGTCTGGCATCGTGCTCGACTCCGACAAACACTATCTGCTGGAGTCCCGGCTGATTCCGATTGTCCGGCAGGAACGCCTGGCTTCGTTGAACGACCTTTGTGCGCGCATGCGCGCTGAAGCCGTGCCGACGCTGAGCAAGCAGGTTGTCGAGGCGATGACGACCAACGAAACTCTGTTTTTCCGCGACGTGGCGCCATTCCAGGCGCTTCGGACGCAGGTGATCCCGGAGCTTCAAAAATTACGCGCCGACAGCAAGCGGTTACGTTTCTGGTCGGCGGCATCTTCTTCCGGTCAGGAAGCTTATTCGCTGGCCATGATGTTGCTCGAAATGGGGCTCGGCGCCTGGAACATTGAGATATTGGGCACCGATCTTTCCGAGCAGATACTAGAACGTGCGCGGCAAGGCAAGTACATGCAACTGGAAGTCAACCGCGGCCTGCCGGCGCCATGCCTGGTCAAATACTTCGCGCGCGAGGGTCAGCAGTGGCAGCTAAAGGACGAGGTTCGCAGGATGGCGCGGTTCCAGCGCTTCGATCTTCGCCAAAGCATGGCCGGGTTGGGCGTCTTCGATGTGGTCCTTTGCCGCAATGTGCTCATTTATTTCGACGTGGAAACCAAAAAGAAAATCCTTGGAGAGATTCGCAAAAGTCTGGTGAGTGGGGGCTATCTGGTGCTGGGTGGGGCAGAGACGACCATTAACCTCGACGACAAATACCAGCGCACCCCCGTAGGGCCGGCGATACTGTATCGGGTCCCTTAGCTGGCGCAAACCCGGCGCTAGACTGTTACTGGATCTCAAACCGGTTTCACCACAAGCTATCTCGCGTCAGAAAGCTCCGCGTAGAAGCGTTCGATCTGCTCACCGCTAAAGTTAAATTGCCAGCCAAGGTCGTCCGTCTTGAGTTGTGCCATCAACTGATCTTTGGGAACGCCGTTCTTTACCAGAGTGCTCGCACGGGAAACCAGGGTATCGATTTTGGTTTTGAACGCTTCCAGGTCGGCTCTGGTAATCGTCGGTCCCGTTCCGGGTACAGCAACGTCAAAATCCAGCTTTAGAATCTGCGCCAGCACCGGTCCCCAGCCCACCAGGCTGCCGCCAGCGGCGAAATCGGGATCGGGCGTAGAGGCGAACAAGTCGCCCACCGCAACCACTTTCAAGTTTGGGAAGTACACCACGGTATCGCCATTGGTATGGGCGTTGCCGAAGTGCATCAGTTGCGCCTCGACTCCGCCAAGTTTTACGGTGAAGTCGTGGTCGTATGTCCTGGTCGGCAGCGCAATCTTTCCACCTGGCGGGTTGTAGGTCGCCAGGGTCTGTTTAACGTTTTCGTGCGCCATAACTTGCGTGCCGGCCGCGATGAACTGCGCATTATTTGCGGTGTGGTTCTCGTGATAATCGGTGTTGATCAGCAACCGTACGGGCTGTTCGGAGAATGAGACTTTCCTCGCCTTTGCCAAAATCGCTTCATAGTTGCCGGGAAGCTTACCGT
>JBAVYO010000396.1:0-6721 GCA_049698855.1 Terriglobales bacterium | reverse complement strand
GCTCATCAAATTGCGTTCAAAATAGCTTCGGGGCAGCTTCGAGGACCGTCCTAGTTGACGGACACACTTCTCGCTGCCCCAATCAGACCACTATTCTCGCGCATGCGCGGGGTGAGTTGCTGTGAGGGCTGTCACAGCCGGAATGTGATGAAAGTGAGATGCGACCTCGGCACATCGAATTCGCAAATTACGCTGCCCACCGTTACGGGTAGTACCATCCGGGCAGCGAACATTAACGGACCAGAGCCGCGGTTGCTTCCGAGCGCGGCTTTTAATTTACCTTCAACGGCCTTCCTAGCGGCTTCTTCACGCCATATTCGTTTGCGTCTCCTTCGCGACTGGAAACGCTCCCACCACGAAGCCACCGGCAACTGATACAGGTTACCTGCTGCGTCACCCACTTCCCAGCGCGCAATCTTTGAAGTATCAATGTCCACCAGTTCCGCGATTGCGTTAAAGTACTTACCTTCGGTTAGTTCGCATGGTAGCGCCGGTCTGGTATCCATCAGGACGAAGGAGTCTAGAGGAGCAAGCTGCGACGCGCCGATAGAGAGGATCGTCACGGGACGACGACCGGTATTTGACACCCGCACCATCGTCAGAAGCTTGTTTTCGTAACGCGGATCACCGTACATCTTCATACGGTGACTCACGGAAATCTTGATCTCTCTGCGATCGCGAAGGAAGTTCATGATCTGCACGGCTGCGGTGATCGTTGACAGGACCGCAGCGTACAGCGCTACCACATTGCCAGAGATACTGACGTGGAAGGTTGGCACTGACATGTCAGTGCGATTGTACGCCGGACCGACGCAGCTACCACCGGCAAGCCTTCGCGTAAACGTACCAAGCCATGTTCATGCGCGAGCTCGCCTTTATTGCCAGGTAACGGGCCCATGTGCGCTCCGGGCCCATTGTCTCCTTCAGCACCCGGTAATGGTCCTCGGCTGTAAAGCGCTCGTGTTTTGCCTTCTCGAACGCAGTACGCAGTACTTTCAGCGACCTCTGATATGCGTTGCTCATCATGTCCCCATGGTAGCCGGTTGCCGCTGCCCGACGAGAGATCACCAAAGTCACGATTCTTCGTTGAGCATTTACACTCATCCCGTGGGCTCGAACTCTGATATCGAGGAATGTACATGAAGCCATTAATTGTCGCAGTAGCGGTGCTCCTTGCCTTTGCATGGGCACAACAACCAAGGCCAGCCATCGCTTCAAAACAGGAGGCAGGACGCTTTCAGATTTTTGGCGAACCAGCGTATCTCTTGGACACCACCACCGGGAAAGTATGGCGCCAACTGGATCTCGAAGATGCTGAGGGGGATGAAAGCGGACTAAGAGGGAAACCCCGAGTATGGGTTCCCATGACGCGACTAGACTCAGCGCAGGACTTGGTTGCCTTTGTTATCCGTCACCCAGCAGAGAAGTATAAGAAACCGAATTAGCGTCAAAGGGGGTTGCGACAAACTCAGCCGCACCTGGCTCCTGGCCGCGTTACAACGGACCGCGATATGATCGCTAGCCATGCATCGAGCGGGAGGATGCCCCAGATCGGCGTGCTCATCTGCATGGAGGCTCCTACCAAGCCCATGCTAAAAGAGGCTGCCGAGGCCGGGTTCTATAAGCCTCTTGGATTGGAGCACCGGTGTCCGCGGGTGCAGATTCTTACTATCGAAGAGTTGCTAGGGGTCGGAGTGCGCGGTTGTCACAGACTCCACGCACCCCTACAATCTCTCAGTAATGTCCTCCAGCGCCTCCTTGCCTGATGTTTCACATTCTGAGGTCCGTCGGCGCAGTCTTGCGCTCCGCATCCTGTACTACGCTGTTTGCCTTGTATTGGTAGTGACGATCGCCGCCCTATGGTGGGCTTACTGGATCGCACATTCCTCGCTTCCGCAAGTCGACGGATCCGTCGCAGTGCCGGGCCTTTCTACCAAAGTGCGTGTAGTTCGCAACGAACAAGGCGTGGCCGCGATTGAAGCTGCGACTCTTGAAGATCTGTTTTTCGCGCAAGGCTATGTGACCGCGCAAGACCGGCTGTGGCAGATGGACATCTTGAGGAGGGTAGCGGCCGGCGAGCTTTCCGAGATCATCGGCGAAGACACGCTGAAGATCGACCGTGAGCAGCGCATTCTGGGATTGCGCGTCGTGGCAGAGGCTGCGGTTAAAAACATCCCAGCTCGCGATCGACCATATTTCGAAGCCTACGCGCGCGGAGTCAACGCATTCATCGAATCGAACCGCGACCGTTTGCCACTCGAATTCCGCGTGCTGAAATATCAGCCGAGGCCTTGGACGGTCACCGACTCGCTCCTCATTGGCGCGCGCATGGTGGAGGATTTGAATCACTACAGTTATGCGCGCGCGCTGACGCGAGAGAAAGTGCTGGCGAAACTTGGACCGGAGCTTACGGCCGACTTATACGTGAATTCGTCGTGGCGCGATCGTCCTCCAACCGACACGCGGCGCATGGATAGCGAACCAGCCGCGGGGAGCGGCGACCAAGATGACGATGACGACGAAGAAGTGGACCCCGATAGTCCAAGTAACACAGTAACCACGGCGCTGCCATCCCGACTTGAGGTTATGTCCCCCACCGCAACGGCGAAAGCCGCTAGTACGGACGCGGCACTTATCGCAGCGCTCAAGCGCTGCGCCAACTCAATCCAGACGTCAGCGACCTGTGAGGCCTTGGCCTATGCAAAACCGGCAGGGTCTGAAGAGTCCGACGCGCTCCGGCCCGGCTCAAACGACTGGGTGGTTTCGGGAGCGCACACCACCACGGGAAAGCCGTTGCTCTCGAACGATATGCACCTCGACCATCAGATGCCGAACCTTTGGTATGAGGCTCATCTCAAGAGTGGCAACTTCAATGTCGCTGGCGTCACGTTGCCGGGCGTGCCATTCGTCATTGTCGGCCACAACCAGCGCATTGGCTGGGGATTCACCAATGTCGGGCCAACTGTCGAAGACGATTTTGTCGAAGAGTTCAACGCACAGGGCCAGTACAAGACTCCCAAGGGTTGGGTCGATCCCGAGCATCGGCAGGAGATTATTCACGTTAAAGGTCAGCCCGATGTGACGCTCGATGTGGTCACAACGCGGCACGGGCCGATCATCACCGAGTTGATGCCGGGCGAGACGCGCAAGATTGCACTGCGCTGGACGCTCTATGACGGCATGGGGCTAGCGTTCTTCGACGTGGACTCGGCGCAGAATTGGGCCGAATTCCGCAAAGCATTTTCGGCACTCTCCGCACCGGGACAAAATGTCGTATATGCCGACGTTGACGGGCACATTGGATACCAGGCGACAGGCCGCGTGCCGATCCGCGCGGGGGGCGACGGCAGCCTGCCGGTCAGCGGCAGCGACGATGCGCATGAGTGGAAAGGCTGGATTCCATTCGACGACATGCCGCACATTTACGATCCGCCGGGTGGAATTCTCGCAACCGCGAATGGCCGCATCACGCCCGACGGATACAAGTATTCGATCAGCACGGAATGGGAGACACCGTGGCGCACCGACCGCATCTATCGCGTGCTCGAGTCGGGCAAGAAGTTCGCGGTAGCGGACATGTTGGCGCTACAGATGGATGTGTCTTCGACTTTCGATCATTTCTGCGCGGACAGATTGGTCTACGCGCTCGATCATGCGCCAAAAATTTCCGTCCAAGCCAAGCGGGCTGCCGACATCCTGCGCGATTGGGATGGCCGCATGTCGACTGTTTCCGCCGCGCCGACGATTGAGACCAAAGCTCGGCGTGAACTTGTGCGCCTGTTGCTCGAACCTAAGCTTGGGGCTGCTGATGAAGGCGCGCCAGCGCGCGGAGCGGCGCCGGCGAAGCTACCGTCGACGCCAGACTCAGGTGAATTGAACTGGAAGAGCTATCAGTGGGGCATGTCGACGGTGTGGCTTGAAAACGTACTGAGCAAGCAACCCGCGCGCTGGCTGCCTCCAGGCTATGCGGACTATGGAGCCGTGCTCGCCGCGGCGATGGAAAATGCTTTGAAGCAGCCGAACGTTCCGACAGATCTCACAAAGTGGACGTGGGGCAGGAATTATTGGGTCGAGATCGAACATCCCATCCTAAGCCACGTGCCGCTGCTTGGGCGCTTCACGGGGCCAGGCCGGCATCCTCTTACCGGGGACCACTACACGGTTAAAGCGGGCGACAGGAATTTTGGCTCGTCCGAGCGGCTGACATGGAACTTTGCGGACTTTGATGAAAGCACCTTGAATCTGGTCACAGGAGAGAGCGGTGTTTTTCTCAGTCCGTATTATTTAGATCAGTGGCGCGCTTGGTATGGCGGAGAGACGTTCACGCTTCCGTTTTCTCCGGAAGCGATAGAGAGACACCGCGAGCATGAGCTGGTGATGACACCTAGATAGGCTCGCGGCTTTCGGCTTTCGGCTGTGGCGCCACGCACTAGAAATCCACCGTCTTTACGTCGTAGAAATTACCCACCATCAAGGGTGCGTACGAGGGCTCGTTGGACGGGGCCGTTTGCAAAGCATCGGTCGTCGGACAGCTATAGTTGTTGTCGATTATCGTGCAATAGATATAAAGCGATCCTCCCGGGGTCGGATAGCCCTGGACGACATACACGACGCTGCGCGTCTCGATAGGCTGAAGCCCCGTGACGTCTCCATTCTCGGGAGGAATGACCACGGCGCCGGGTTGGACATTCCCCACGGCTGTGGTCTGCGTATTGTAGATCGAGAGACAGCCCCGCACCTCTGTGCCCGGAGGCGGCGGCGTAGTGGGTGGAATGATTTCCGTGCAGGTTCGGGCGCCGATGAAGAGCTGGCCATTGTCTCCCATCGCAATGCGGCTGTGATAGCCGTCGGTGATGACGATCGGCGCCGAGTTCGCCACAGTCAAGGTGCTTAAGTTGACGATGGTCAACAGTCCGCAAGTTGTGGCTGCGGTTGTTTCTCCGGTGCAGGGCTGCGACGGGCTGCCTTTCGCGTAAGGAGTGCCCGCCACATACATGGTCGAGCCGCTGACCAGAGCCTCGCTGGCCGCCGGAACGAAGAGCGGCGTGCCCGGTGTGTTGGTCGACATGTTGAAGGGCTGCACACTGGCCTGCGTGCCGCCGCATTCAGGGCCGCAATTCAACACATAAGCGACCGTGTCGTCGCTGCTGAAAAAAGCCGTAACAGGATGGTCAAGGCTATAGTTGTTATTGTTGTTCACTGACGGAACCGGCGTTACCACGGCGTTATTCGTCCCCATATTGCTCGGAATCACAACAAAAAGAAAGCAAGGGGCCGCCGAGGAACACGGCGAATCTGTCGTATCGGGATCGCGGCTGAATGCCAGAAGCCGATCGCCGCCATTATCGATGGCCAGGTACTGAACCGAAGGAATGAAGATCTCGCCGGCAAAACCGCCGCTATTCAGGGCGACAAGCTCAATCGCTCCCTGAGATTGCCCCCCAACGTTTGGCGCGTTCGGCACGGCAATATAGGTAATCGAGCTGTCCGGCGAAACGACAAAGCTCTGGGTGTAGCCCGGCAACGTCAAGTGCGCGGCATTGCTTTCGCTGGAGTTGTTGATAATGCTGAACTGATTGTCGGAGCTTTGTGTATTGTTGCCGCTGAATACCAGAGTCTGGGCGCGGTTCGGTGTTACCACCATCATTCCCGGTGTCTGGCCTGCCGAAATCGGGGGCAGTCCCAATGGATGCTCGTCATCACTGGCATTGACAATGAACAAGCCCGCATTACCCACGGCGTCGGAGACAAATGCACGGTAGCTGATGCCGCTGGTTTTTGAGCTGGGGCTACTGCCTCCGCAACTGAACAGCGCCACCGTGATTATCAGCCACACTACAGGGATCAGCAATTTTTTCAAGCGGCCAGCTCCAAACTAGGTAAGGAATAATTTCTTGGATGCGAGAACAGGGGATTATAACAAAGCGAAAATGTCTGCCGTAACCCGGAGATGCCAGAACCCGGCCCACGCCACAGGACATGGCGTGAACCAGGATGCCACGAGCCGCCACCTTCCTGTATTCTCATGAAGATGGGTCAGAACTTTCGGGAACGCTTGCTGGGTGGCCCCGTGCTTTGCGACGGAGCCATGGGAACATTGCTCTACTCCAAAGGCATTTTCATCAACCGCTGTTATGACGAGCTCAACGTTTCGCAGCCTGAGCTGATTCGCGCCGTACACCATGAGTATCTTCAGGCGGGCGCGGAGATCATCGAGACCAACACGTTCGGAGCTAACAGCTTTCGCCTCGCGCGCCACAGCCTGGCCGGCCACATTCGCGACATCAATCTGGCTGGCGCGCGCGTGGCTCGTGAAGCGGCCAAGAGCTTTGGAGGCTGGGTCGCCGGCTCAGTCGGTCCGTTGGGCATTCGCATCGAACCCCTGGGCAAAACGTCCTTCGAAGAAGCGCGCACCGCTTTCCGCGAGCAAGTCGCGGCCCTGGTCGAGGGCGGCGTCGATCTCCTCATGCTCGAGACTTTCGGCTACGTCGAAGAACTCCACCAGGCCGTGCTCGCCTGCCGGGAAGTCGATCCCCAAATCCCGATCGTCGCCCAGGTCACCATCGATGAAGATGGTATCTGCCTGGACGGCGCCGATCCCGAAGCCTTTGCCGCCCGCTTAACGGAATGGAAAGTGGACGTACTCGGCATCAACTGTAGTGTGGGACCGGTCGCCATGCTGGATGCGATCGAGCGCGTGCGAGCCGCGACTGACCTCCCC
>JBAVYO010000395.1:0-4326 GCA_049698855.1 Terriglobales bacterium | reverse complement strand
CAGTTGCCCAGGATGGAATTCGATATGCCGTTCAGATTGACCGCCCGGCCTTCACCCACGGGCAGATCGTAAGATGCTTGCCACGTGAGCTGATACTTTACGTCTTGCGGGCTGACCGAATGTTCATAACCCAAATTCCGCCAGTCCTGAACCGAACCAGCGTGGAAACCAACGAAGCCCAGCGGAGGATTGCCGTCGTCGGTTATCAGCTTGGCCCAGGTAAAGGAGCCCAGGGTGGTGAAGTGATTGGTCAGGCGCTTCTGTACCTTCGTCTGCAGGGAGTTGTACTCCGAATCGCCGGCGGGATAGCCATTCGCGATGATTCCATTGGCTTGGCCGGTGAGGCTGATGGAGCCCGTATTGAATTGCGGGAAGGGTTCCGCCGCTATGAATTGCGCAACGCTGGCGCCCGCCGTACCGAGCTGATTGATCTGGCTCAAGGTGAGTTGGTTCAGATCCACCCCTCCAACCGGAAGGAAAAGTCCCCTGCTGCCTACATAGCCGGCGCTCAGAATGATCTGGTGGGGAAGTTCGTACTCTAAGCTGAAGTTGTAGTTATACGTCACCGGTGTGCGTTGCGAATGCAGCATCGTGCTCAGATTTGAGCCGAGATTAGTCAGCAACCCGCTCGGATGCAATTGGGAGGGCGGCAGAAGGCCTGCTCCCATTGACACGGGGAACGGATCGCTCAGCGAATAGGGGCCTGTCACACTGCCAACACTACCAGCCACGTTGGCGTTGCATTGGCTCGTACCGTTGAACACGGTATTGCCATCCGGGTTGTAACATGTGCCGTTCCAGCCGTTGTTCGTGGAGTATCCATCGCTATCCACTCCACCGCTGACCATCTGGACGCTCGGCCCAAAGTAGAATCCGGCACCGGCGCGAATGACTAAGTGCTTTTCCGCCTGCCACGACATGCCCAGGCGCGGACCGAAGTTCTTCATATTTGTGGTAAACGGAGAGCGGTTCCCGCTGGTGGCAAATACTTCGCCGCCGGTGAAACTGCCCCCGGCAAAGTTACCCACGGCTGGCGAAGTGCCGACGGCCGTTGGATCGAAGTATTCCAGACGGTTATGACGCTCCGTCTTACCGCCGAAGATGTCCCAGCGCAGCCCGGCAGTAATGACGAGATTCGGACGGGCGTGGTAAGTATCCTGAATGAAGGCCGCGTAATAAGGACTGGCCGCTGCGGAGAAGAGGTCCTGAGTAAAATTCCCCGATTCATTGCCCGGATAGCTGCCCATTCCCAACAGAAAAGACGCGAAATCGCTGCCTCCCACAGTTTGACCCGAGGCGGGGGCGGTTTGCTGATCGGTGGCGGAGATGTCGAAATTGTAGGCGCCAGAGGGTGCGCCCGGCTGGCCCACGTTCAGGAACCTCTTCATATATTCCCCGCCAAGGGCGAGTTCGTGTTTGCCCACTACCTTGGTGAGAGTCGCGCTGGCATCGTGATTCTCACTGGCATAAATGAACGTGTTGTCGTTCGCGGTGCCGCCGAAGTTCTCGTATCCCACATCGTTAAGAGTCACGATGGGAAGAGTTTTGTACGCCTCTGCTGCGGCAAGGGACGCAGGAAATCCCAGCGATGTAAGGTCGAAGCCATCCTGCTGGGGGTCGCCTCCCTGTTGTTCAAAGTGCCGCGTAAAGGAGTAGCGCAACTGCAAGACGGTCGTGGGGCTTATGGTGAGGTCGTCTCCAATGATGAAGTTACGTGCGTTGGTAATGTTCTGGGCGTAGTCTGCATCCCAATCGTTATTGAAGGCATTGACCCCCTTTTGGGTCGTCTTTGCAAAGGAGAAACGAGAGAAGAAGCGCTGCTTTTCGCCCTTATAGAAGTCCGTGCGGATGTCGAACCTCTGCGCGGTGAGAGGGTCGAGGCCCGGCTCTTGGAAGTTATAGAGGTGTTCACCCGTGGCTGAATCGCAAGTGGAGGGATTGGGGTAGTTGCACTTGGGAATGTGATTGAAGAACTGCACCGCGATTGGATTAACGGTGAAGCCGGGATAGTTGGTCATTATGTTGCCAGGGAAGGGTTGCCGCGTTCCGTCCGGGTTATCGGCAGCCAAGGGGTTATAGATCGTATAGCTACCGAGGTCGGCTGAAAAATCGCCGGTCCGCTCCGCGGTGGTAGGAACAGTGAAGATGCTGGAATTGTCGAACAATTTCTGTTGCGTGGCCTCATAATCCGCAAAGAAGAATAACTTCTTATGCACGATGGGACCGCCGATAGCGCCGCCTTCCTGGTAGCGATGGAAGCTCGGCGTTTGGTTGGACAGACCGCCCAGAAGCTGAGTCTGCTTGTTGAAGTAGTCGTTGGCGGCAAGTATATCCGGGCGGATATACACGAAGGCGTCGCCATGGAACTGGTCGCCGCCGGATTTGCTGACCAGGCTGATGACGCCCGCCGCGCCGCTCTGATAGGAGGCCGAAGTGTTCTGAGTTTCGACGCGGAATTCATCTATCCCATCCTCTGGAATCTGCATGGCCGGGATGATAGCGGCAAGGTTGTTTTCCGCAATGCCTAGCGGGCTGCCATCGAGCATATAGTAAACAGATCCCACGATAGCGCCATTGATGGTGTAGGACGAGACATCGACTCCCGGCCGTCCAGACGAAATATTGATAACGGCTTGCGAGTTGCCGGAGCTGGCCGATCCATTGGCCGGGGTCACACCGGCGCTGAGCTGCACCAGATCGTAGATATTGCGGTCGAGCGATGGGAAGCGGTCGATGTTGGCGGACTCAATGAGCTGGCCGACCGTGGAGTTGGTCGTCTCCGCCAGCGCCGAAGTACTCTCCACCGTGATCGTCGTGGTCACGTTGCCGATTTCCAGGGCGATGTTGATGGTGGTCACCTGGTCTACGGACACGACAACATTGTTCTGGACTACAGTTTCAAAGCCTTTTTGACTGGCGGTGACGGTGTAGACACCCGGAGTCAGCGAGATAAAGCTGTACAAGCCTGCGTTGTTTGTAACTGTGTGGAGAGCGACTCCCGTTGCATGGTCAAGGGCAGAGACTTGTCCGCCTTTGACGATCGCGCCCGAGGGATCGGAGAGTACGCCGCTGATGCTGCCCCTGCCAGCCTGCGCAAGCGCAATCGAGCCGGTACAGAGTAAGAGAATACAAAGGAAAACAAAATTCCATGCTGCCTTGCCAGTTGCGTTTCCGCTATTCATTCACAGCCTCCCAACACAAAGTCGCCACGCGACATTCAGTAGCTCCGGCGTTTGTCACCTATCGGACCGCCGATCGTGACGGGATTGATTTCCCGGCGAGAAAGATAAAATGCTTTCATTAAAACGTATCAATACTGCGCCAGGCCTTTTCACTCTGTCAACACGAAATGTGCGTTTCGTTGGAGCATTCCCGGTCAGAGTGGCACGGTTCTGGCGTCTGGGTGTGTACGCGGCCGGGCGGGAAATTTACGTTGAGATCGCGATAGCTGGCGTCGTTGTTAACCGAAGCCCTGGCTGCTCGTCGCCAGAACCTCCGAGACGACCCTCTACGCTAAAAAGCGGCCCAGGTTGCCCTGGGCCGCGATTGTTACCTGGTTGAAGGCTGCCGCTAGTTCACCGTCTGGGTGAAGCCAGCCGACGTGCTTCCTTCGTTGTTGGCGTCGCCGCCGTAGGTGGCTGTCATCGTCAGCGTGCCCGAGGCCGTGAACGTGATCGAGCAAGTTCCCTTGCCCGATGCCAGCGTTCCCGTGCAACTCTGCCCTGTGCTCGCGTTAATCGTCACGCTTCCCGTCGGCTTGCCCGGTGCAACCGTGAAGCTGAACTTCACGGCCTTCCCTACTGTCGACGGATTCAGACTGCTCGCAGTGATCGTAGTGGTCGTTGCCGCCTGGTTGACCACCAACTGCACCGTGGTCGTCTCGGCAGTGTAGTCCGAAGCCGCCGTCGGCGTGAACTTCACCGACAACGTCTGCGTGCCTACCGTCAGTACTTTCCCGCTCGCTGGGCTGTAGACGTACTTGCCTGCTACGTTGGCCGTCGCGTTCAGCTGGGTCGCACTCAGCGCCGTTCCATAAGTGATCGGAGCCGGTGTTGCCCAGGCTAGTCCGCTGTTAGCCTTCGCTGCCGTCGTCTTCTGCGTTGCAGTCGCCGCCTTATAGACATCGTCGGCCGCCCACTTCGCAGTCACCGTGCAGGTTCCCGTGCCGTTGACCATCGTTACCGTGTTACCGCTCACCGTGCAGACCGTCGCTGGCGCCGCTGTAATCACCGCCGTGGTGCTGGCGTTCGTTGTCGCCGACACCGTGAAGCTGGTGCCGTAGACCGCGCTCGTTGGCGCGCCGGTGAAGGTTACCGTAGGCGCGGC
>JBAVYO010000394.1:0-33296 GCA_049698855.1 Terriglobales bacterium | reverse complement strand
GCTGCCTGCCTGAGTTGCACCAGTTTCGAAATCACATCCGGAGGCGCGACGATCCAGCCCAGGCGCAAGCCCGGGGCTAGAGTCTTCGAGAACGTGCTCAGGTAAAGCACATTGCCAATGGAATAACCCTCGTCACGGCGAAGGTTTTCGCGATCAAGCACAACCAGCGGAGGCAAATGCTCGCCTTCATAGCGCAGTTGTCCGTAAGGATCGTCTTCAATGATCGGAATGCCATAGCGGTCGGCGAGCAACACGAGTTCGTGACGCCGGCCCTCAGCCAGAGTGGTGCCGCCGGGGTTCTGGAAATTCGGCAGCACGTACATGAACTTCGGCCCTGAACGCATCGGTTCTTCGAGCAGGTCGGTCCGCATGCCATCGTTGTCGCTCGGCACGCAGACGTATTCGGCGCCGTACACGTTGAACGCCTGGAGCGCGCCGAGGTAGGTCGGCGCCTCGACAAGTACTCTATCGCCGGGGTTGATCAATAACTTGCCGATCAGGTCGAGCGCCTGCTGCGAACCGGATGTGATCAACACATGCTCGGGTTTCGCCTTCACGCCATAGCGTGACGTATGCCGCGCGATCATTTCGCGCAACGGCTCGTAGCCTTCACTAGCTCCATATTGAAGCGCGAGTTGAGGCTGGTTATTGAGCACCTTGCTGCAAGCTTCGCGGAAGCGTTCGACCGGGAAAACATCGGGTGCGGGCAGGCCCCCGGCAAAAGAGATGATTTCTGGATTCTGCGTAATTTTGAGAAGTTCACGGATCGTGGAGCTGCGGACGTTCTTGGTGCGCTGCGCGTAACGGGAAGTCCAAGCTGTCGACATTAAGTAGTCTCCCGTTAATGAAGTCTATATCGAGTGGGCAGATTGCGCGGTGATGAAAAGACTTTAGAGCGTGACGATGATCACCTGGAAGAGGTGACCCGACCGGGCGGACGGTAGGCGCTTAGGCGTGGGCTCCGCCTCGCGTGTCGGATTAAGGTCAACGAATGCCTCTGAATACAACAGTTACAGCCAGCTGCCAGGGGCAAATGTATACTTTGCCCATGAGAGGCGCGATATATGTGGTATTTCTCGTTTGGGCGACTGCTCTGTATCCGCAGTCGAATCAATTGGACGCCACGATGGCGCGGCTGAAGAGATCTCAGGCCTACGCGTCGGAGGGATTTGAACCCGTTTATTGCTTTGCTGGACAAGTTAAAGTTGCCGGGAAACGTCTATCTCGCGAAATCTTCTCTGTATTCGCAGCCGACCAGGAGCGGAAATGCTGCGGAACTCTCCTCAAGACTGCGCGAACTGACCAGCACGGCCATTTTCTAATAGAACCGTTGCCTGAAGGCAGGTATTTCGCCAAGTTCAAGACCAACGGTTCCGACGATCTTGTTAGCTTCGCTGTGGTTGAAGGTTATGAGCGGTGCGATGGTACCCATCTGGAAATCAATTTCTCGAAAGTCGGAAAGGGTACTATTCAGGATCACATCGACATCGACGATTCAGGCGAGCCCTGCCGGGAATACCAACCTCATTGCTATCGCAAATGAAGCACACCCCGCGATAGTTGCCGTAGCATCTCGATTATCCTAAAATCGGTCACTGGGTGCCCCCTCCCTCATTCCACCACCCATTCCTTCACCCGCCGCAGCAACGACGCCGGCGCTTCGGCTTCCAACTCCACCAACCCACCCTTATACTGCCGCGAATAAATGCGCGCACGAGCTTCGAGCAGAGCCAGGGTCTTGCCTTCTTTCTGCGGTATGCAGAGACGGACGCGGCTTGGGCGGTCCTCTTCGAGCACAGCATCGATGTGGTCGAGCAGCGTGGTCAGCCCGATTCCCTTCACCGCCGAGACATGGATAGTCTCGCTGTCATCCCGCAGCGACTCGCGCTGCTTGGGAGGCAGCAGATCGACCTTGTTCATCACGTGCAGCCGCGGCTTTTTGTCGGCTTCGAGTTCTTTGAGCACGCTATCTACCTGCGCATCCTGCTCGGCCGAAATTGGGCTGCTCGCGTCGGAGACCTGCAGAATCAGCGTGGCCCTCTGCACTTCTTCAAGCGTGGCGCGAAACGCCGAAACCAGTGTGTGCGGCAAATGGCGGATGAAACCGACCGTATCGGAGAACAGCACCCGGCGCTTGGAAGGCAGCACAGCGCCGCGCAGCGTTGGATCGAGCGTGGCGAACATACGCGATGACGCCAGCACGTTGGCGTTCGTGAGCGCGTTAAATAAGGTCGACTTGCCTGCGTTCGTATAGCCCACCAGCGCGATCGTAGCCACCGGCACAGACTCGCGGCGCTGCCGCTGCTGCGCGCGAATGCGCCGCACGTTTTCGATCTGCTGCTTCACGTGCCGGATGCGGCGGTAGATTTTCCGGCGGTCGGTTTCGAGCTGAGTTTCACCCGGTCCGCGCGTGCCAATGCCGCCGCCAAGCTGCGACATCTCTATGCCACGTCCCGCCAGCCGCGGCAGCATATATTCAAGCTGCGCCAGCTCCACCTGCAGCTGGCCTTCTCGCGTACGCGCGTGCCGCGCAAAAATATCGAGGATGAGCTGAGTACGGTCGATGACCCGGGTGTTGACGGCGCGTTCAATGTTCCGTTGTTGCGAAGGGGAAAGATCGTGATCGAAGAGAATCACATCGGCCGAGACGGAAGCCGAGGCGCCCGCAATTTCTTCCAGCTTGCCCTTACCGATCAGCGTGGCCGGGTCCGGGCGGTCGCGATGCTGCATGAACTCGCCGACAATCTCGGCGCCTGCGCTACTCGCCAGCGAGCGCAATTCGTCGAGCGATTCCTCGGAGCTGAAATCAGGGGAATCCGCGAGCCGGGTGGAACCTATGCTCGTAGCGTGGTCGCGCGCTGCCTGAGCCCCAGGTGTGATCGCCACCGATGGAGCTTTGCCCGTGCGCCCGCGCGTGCGAAATTCCACCCCCACCAGGAAGGCGCGCTCCCGGCGCTCGGAAGGGTTCACTACTGTCTTGAGATCATTCCGCAAATTTTCCCGCTGGCTCAGTCCCCACTGATCTTGCTCCAAGCAGGTTCAGTTCATCCCTGCGTGCCGGAGCCTGGAACCGGCGTTTCACTAATCGTGGTCACCGCCGCCGGTTTTGCCTCCGGATGCGTGTGCACGCCTCGGGCGATAACAACGGTTGAAATCGCATGCTTGAAAATCAACTGCTCCTGGTTGCTGGTCTCAAGCACCACGGAGTACTTGTCGAAGGACCGTATTCGTCCCGTCAACTTCACCCCGCTGACCAGATAGATCGTAATGTTGTGCCGTTCCTTTCGAGCCGTGTTAAGAAAGGAGTCTTGAATATTCTGTTGTGCCGGCTTGGGTTCCATCTGCCGATCTCCTTTTTGCCGTTCTGTTTGTGTTGCAACGTCCGCGCCTTGATCGTTGGGAAGGGCTGTGGCCATAGACGTCATTCTGCTGGCCTCTACAATACGGCCTTAACGCCTGCTTTTCAACTTCTCCTCTGTTAAATTCCATGCCGAGGGTTCACCCCATGACACGGCCTTGCCCTTGGCCGGATTTCGACCCGGCCGCACGCTATGATTTTCCCCGGCCAGCCATCTACAATCGACTCGCGGTATGCTCGGAAAGAGACTTAGCATAGGAGCCTCGCTTGAATAACATCAATTTCCCAACCGACTTCCATACCAACCTCTTGATGATGTTCCGTTGGGTGCACTTCGTTGCCGGAATCACGTGGCTCGGACTGCTTTATTTCTTCAATCTTGTGAACGTCCCGTTCATGAAAGGCCTCGATCCCGCGACCCGAGGCAAGATCTTCCCCAAGCTGATGACGCGTACGCTCTGGTGGTTCCGCTGGGCGTCGGTCGTCACCGTGCTCATGGGATTGGCATATTGGTCCGAAATTATCGGGTCGGACGCACGCAATGGCGGCGGCTCGCCGGGCGTGGTCTTTGGCTCGTTCTTTGCGATTTGGACGATCGCCTGGGCGCTCATGTATGCCTGCGTGATTCCGGGGAAAGGCGCACTCGACAATGGGTGGGTGCTCGCCGTGATTTACGCGGTCATCGTGGCCGCAGCCGCGTGGCTATTCCTGCGTATTAACAATCACGAATGGGAGAGCAGTCAACTGCTCGCCATCGGCATTGGAGGCGGATTCGGCTGGATGATGATGCTGAACGTGTGGGGCGTGATCTGGCGTATCCAGAAGCGAATTATATTGTGGACCGCCGACAATGCGGCCAATGGCACGCCGATTCCTGACAAAGCAAAATCCATGGCGCGCCAGGCGTTCCTGATGTCACGCGCGAATTTTGTGATGTCGTTTCCGTTGCTGTTCCTGATGGGAGCCGCCAGCCACTACCCGATGTTTGGAAGATAGAGGGTCGGGCCTATAGAGTTGGGGGAACTTTTTCGGTCTGGAACCCGTAGTTCACCAAGAGTGCTCTCACGCAAGCGGAGCGCAGTCACATTTCTGTGTGGGGAGGATGTGGATGGCTATGCGTCTCTTGTTGTTTCTGCTCGGGGTGTCGGCGTTGTTGATGGCCCAGGGAACTCCCAGCACTTCGCCTGCCGCTGGCAATTCCAGTGTTCCCGTCTATACGGCTGATGGCGGCCTTGTTTTTCCTGCAAACTATCGGGAATGGATCTACCTGACTACCGGCTTTGACATGGACTACAACCCGGATATGAACATGGGCGACCATTCCATGTTCGACAACGTCTTCGTCAATCCCGAGGCGTATAAGGCTTTCGTCGCAACCGGCACCTGGCCCGATAAAACTATGCTCGTGCTCGAAGGCCGCATGGCTGCGAGCAAAGGGTCGATCAACAAAAAAGGACACTTCCAAACCGACGATGTAATGGTCCGTTCAGTTCATATAAAGGACGAAGCGCGCTTTCCCGGCAAGTGGGCATTTTTCGGATTTGATGAGGGCAAGCCGTCCAAGCTGATTCCTAAAGAGGCTGTATGTTACTCCTGCCATGAGCAGCACGCTGCGGTCGATACCACATTTGTGCAGTTCTATCCCACGTTGCTTGGGATTGCGAAAAAGAAGGGCACGCTGGCGCCAAACTACCTGAAAGAAGAAGCGACGAACGATAAGAAATAGCGCAAGGACAGCCGCCCTGGATGTGCCCTGCATATCCGGCCGGCGAAGCACCCAATTCGTTGATGAGCACCGCGGTAATCTCGCCGGCTTGCCCCGCGCTCCTTAGAATGACCTGAGAATGAATGAATTGGTGCAGGCGATCGGGGAGTTATATGGCGCGCGCGAAGACTGGCGCCCAATCTCGCGCGCATCGATTGGCGCGTGGCTTGTTTTCTACGCCCTCTTTCTGGCTTACGCGTTTCGCGCGCACGGCGGCTATCTATTCATCGACTCGGCGAATCTGGTCGTACACGAGGGTGGACATCTTCTTTTTAGCTGGTGCGGACGCACGCTTTGCATGTGGGGAGGAACAATTCTGCAATGGGCAGTTCCCTTCTTACTGGCAGCGTATTTTTTCCATCAACGTCAAACCGCTGGGTTCGTCTTCTGCCTGTTTTTCTTCTTTGAAAACTGGCTTTATACCGCAACCTACATGGCCGATGCTCGAGCGATGGTTCTTCCGCTGGTCACAACGGGCGATCCAGAGTTCGCCGAGCATGACTGGCACACGATTTTTACGAGCCTGGGCGTGCTCGATTACGACACGACGATTGCCGCTATCGTCAGAACCCTTGGCTGGTGTGGAATGCTGAGCTGCGCGGGATGGCTCGCCGCACGTCTGAGAACAACAAAACCGTAAGTGGAGCGATGGGTTTCCCTTTCGGCAAGCTCAAGGCAGGTTCTCGCCCGTCCACCAATGTCTCGAAGCTGCGTTGCTCGTTCCTGCCGGGTCCGTAAGGGATGACATTCAGGTGACCGATGAACTATATACTGACGAGGCCAGTAAAATATGGAAATCCGTAAACGAAAAACGCTCGAAGATTTCCCCAAGTTTATCGTTACCGAGGTACGTCACGGCGCAACCTCGGAGACCGGATATACCTCGTTCGAGCTTGAGGGTAGTTTCGACCGAACCCCTCCGAGTAGTTTCGAACACATCGTCGAGGGCAGGGGCCCGCGCTGGTTTTGCCTCCTGTTCGGCGACCGCGGACGCCTCTACCCCATGCTGAAGTCCTTCGATAAAGAAATAGGAACTGCGATTCTGACTTGTGAGGAAAAAGAGGAGCCGAGAGTAGTCGGATTGGAGTTGGCTTACCTCAGTTCCTACTGGTCGGGTTTTGAAGTCTGGATGGTGCTTGACCCAAACTGGGGATGGGAAAGAAAACAATTTCAGGGAACGGACGCCGTCGCTGAAGATTATCAAGCCAAAGATGTATCCATCATAGAGGATCGCGAGGTAAGGGTATGGACGAAACTAGAGCCAACAGGAGAAGGTAGGGGGCAGAGTCGACATTATCCGGCGACGGACCAGAGCTTGCCCGTCCGCTCGGGGACTCGGTTGGTTCCTTCGGGCTGGGGTCACGAGCACTGCTCGTTGTGCAACGAGCATATCGACGCTGGGATGTTCGGATATTGTGACCCAGACGACCGCTGGATGTGCGAGAAGTGCTATGAGCGATATGTAACGCTGCGCGATCTTGCTTTCGTGGACGAGTTTTAAGACCTTCGGATCGTTCCAGCCTGACGGATAGCTGACGAAATCAGGCTTTACACTCAGAACCCCGTCAATGAGCCTTCGTAGCCAGCGTCCAAGCCTTGCCATCAAAATGAGCCGGCAGCGCGAGCCCAAACAGCTTCAGGATCGTCGGCGCCACATCGACAATTGCCGGCTTCTCCTCGATGAACTTGTGGCTGGAAAACAGCACGCCCGGCACCAGCCGCGGATCGATGCAGTGGTCGCCGCTCCACGCCTTGACGTTGTCTTCGAACACCTGCGCGGTAACTTTGCCCATCACCGAATCCCACGACGCCCGGTATCCCGCACCATAGCCCACGAGTAAGTCCGGCGCGTTCTCGGTATAAGGACCGCGATAGACGTTGCCCGTGATGAACACGCCGGTGATTCCAACCGTGCCGGACGCGGGATCGACCAGCCCGGCCAACTTCGCCTGGATTTCTTTCTTGAGCGCCTCGGCCTCGGCGGGATCGACAATTCCCTGCTTCTCGCGCCCCTTGATGTTGAGATAAAGTCCGTTGAGTCCCATGGTGTAAGCGCGCGTACGCGACCAATCGACATCCTCGAACCAGTCTCCACTTTCGCTCTTGCCGTCTTTGAGCGTCAGATAGCCGTTCTGATGCAGCCACGCGTTCAGGTTCATGCAGCGAGCGAACGACTTGAACCCATGGTCGGAAATCACCATCAGCAGCGTGTTGTCGTCGATCTTTTCCATCACGCGGCCGATGAGCTTATCCATGCGCTCGTATAAGTCCTGAATGACCTCACGCCGCTCGCTCTTGGGCACATCGCGCGCCGCTGGATGATCTTCGTCGAAATAGCGCCAAAACATGTGCTGCACGCGGTCAGTGGTATCGAAGACGCAGGTGCAGAGGCCTTGTTGCGTTTTGTCGATCGCGTCAAACAACATGCGCTCGCGGTCTTCGTGATTACCGTAAGCCTGCGCCAGGAAAGCGTCGTCGTCGAGCACGTGTTCGTTGAGCGCCCAAGTGTCTTCTGCGAGGCCAAGCGTGGCAAACGCGCCATACAGCTTCGCCAGATAAATCGAGTATGTAACCGGGTGCGAGATCGGCAGGTCGGGATGGCCGGGATCGATATTCACGGGCGTCACATAGACCTCGACCTCGGGCGAAACTTCTTTCAGATAAAAACGGCAGATGCCGTGCGCGTTGAAGCCCAAGCCGGCTTTGAATTCAATCGGCATCCACTCAGAATACTCGCCGACCTTCAGCGTGAATTTTTCCTTGCCGACGGTCAGTCGGGCCTGTTTCGCCGCCGCGTCGGGACGAATCTCATATGCCACGCGCAGCTCGCTGCCCGCCTTCTCGGCCAGCGGGCTATCTGGTCCGGGAACATAGGAATGACAAATGCCGTTCTTGCGCTCAATTGGAACGCGCACGCCACCCTCGCGAAACTTGTCACCAGAACTGCGCGTCGTGCACAGACAGAACGTTCCCTGGCTCCCTTTCAGATCGGGGACGCACATGCCGGAGAGCAGAACGCCCTGAAATTTCTCCGGCGGAAAGGTAACTGGAACACGAATCACCGAACTAAAAATTCCGGCCTTGCCCAGCCAGTGCCAGAAAGGCGTGCCCTTGCGCATGCCCTTGATTTCGGTCTTTCCGAACGGAATGGAATACTTGCCGATCTTGATGTGCCGCTTCGGCCCCTTGATCTCAGCCGAAGAAAGAAACGGCAGGTAGTTGCTTTTGTCGCGCGCCAGAAAGTCATAGATATTGTGCTTGCCCGGATTCACCCCGGTCAGGAACGTCGACCACGCCACTGGAGAAATCGCAGGAAACGTCGTGCGCAGCCTGGCGAAAGTCCCTTTGTCGCGCAACTTCGCCAAATTCGGCAACCGGCCTTCTTTCATGAAGCGCTCGGCCAGTTCAGGATCCATGCCGTCGAAGCCGAGGATGATTGCCCGCTCAAAAACAGCCTTGCCGTAAGCATTGCGGCGCCGCAGAAAACGAAACAGCTGGCGGAACGGCCAGGTCATCAGTGCGTAGAACGAATAAAGGAACGCAACGAAAATCGCCCAGAACGATGACAACACGGCAAATCCCGCGCCCGGCCCGGCATAGGCATGGGCTGCAACCGGAAACAGCACAAAGATAATCAGCAATACAAGTGTGGCACGGACACTCTTGTCCTCGAAACGCCGGGGCTCATAACAAGGCGTTGCAAACTCATTTGCGTGCATCTTCATGTCTGCCGAACCCACACACATCTGCCTATCTCCACCAGCGGACAGGACTGTCCGTGCCACACATGCCGACTTCCGCGCCACACGATTTGTTCATACTTCAATCCCCAGCAGTTCCTTGAAAATAAATCCGGCGACCATCGAAAGAATGAAGAATAGCCAGATCCAGTTCATCTCGTAATCTGCAATTCCCAGCGAAATATTTCGCGCAGGATAATCGACTGCAATGGAATCAACCGAACCATCCGCCGGCAGCGCCGACTCGCCCGACAAGAACATTCTCTCCCAGAAATGGCCGCGCAGGCATTCGGGCGAAACCTGCGCCAATTGCGACGACACACGAACCGTCTTCGTCACAGTCTCGCCGTTAGCAATAATCTTTACGTGAAATGCCCCGTCGCGGTTCGCCTGCAGACGCCACACAATTTCGTTCTCGTCCGAGACATGCACCGGCGGCGCACTTGCTGTGATCTCCGGTGGCAGCTCAATTCTCGCGTCATTAAATGCTTCCTGCGTATCATCCGCTTCGTTGCCGATCTGACTAAACCCTGTTGATTTCGAGATCTTCACCGTCAATAAAAAAGGAGTGTTCGTCTGAATCGCCGTCAAGCCCAGCGAACGGTCGAGCCACACAATCATCAGCGTAATCGGAATAATCACGTAAAGTAGTGGCTTGAACGCGAGCTTGAGATAACGACCGGTTCCTCGCAGCACCTTGCCATACGAGCCCATGACCACGTGCAACTGATCGCGATACAAGCGTACTGCCAACAGGTGCGCTTTCAGCTGATCCTTCGCAATCCCGATTGCTTTCTGATCCGACGTGTACCCGAACAGGACAATCATGCCCAGTCCGACAACGACCGACAGAACGATCACGATGGCCAAGGGACTCATCAGCCACGAAATGTAAGCCGCGGCAAACGCCGCCCACGCTGGGACAGCCATCAGCATGGATTGTGAAAGAACCGCCGCTTGTGACAGGATTGCCAAGCTATTCGATGTACCCCAGTCCGCGCAACCGCTTCTGAATTTCTTCCTTCGACGTATTGCTTTCCTCGGGCGGAAGAATCTTGTTGGTTTCCTTCTCGAGCATGTGAATCACAAACTCGTCAATCGATTCGTATCCCGCAGCATCGGAACACTGCTTCACTTTTTCAAGCAGCTCGCCTTCAATCTTCACTTTGTGTGAACCAAACATGATGTCTCCTGCTTTAGCAACATCCGAACACGCTGCAGCCTGAGCGAAGCCAGGAACCTATCGATTCGGCTACGGAAAAACCGCATGGATCCTTCGCGTTGCCCAGGACGACAGTCCTTATGAAACTCAGTGCTACCGCGCCTGAAATACCGATTGCCCCTTCATGTCTTTCGTTTTCGCAATTCCGTACTCCGCCAGAATTGTTGGCGCAATGTCTGTTAGCGCCGGGGCATCGGCCGCAATCTTGTGGTTACTTAAAAGCACGCCAGGAACTTTTGTGAAATCCATGCAGTGATCGCCGCTCCACGGATTTGTGTTGTCTTCCAGCACATCGGGCGGAAACGCTCCCAGAATCGTCTTCCATCCCGAACGATACCCGCGATTGTAGCCAACCAGAGCATCCGGGCCGCTGCGCGCGTATGGTCCTTGATACACTTCGCTCGCCAAGTCCACGCGCGTGATTACCGGCAAATTATTTTTCGGGTCGTGCACGGCGATCAACCTGTCGCGGATCTCGCGCAGCAGCGCGTCGGCCTGTGCCGGATCGACAATTCCCCCTTTTTCGCGCCCTCTCATATTCACATACAAGCCGTTCAGCCCCAACCCATAAGCGCGGGTGCGGCTCCAATCCACGTCGGCGAATGGCTCGCTTGAATCGCCACTCGCACCCTCTTTGCGCGTAATATAGCCGTTGTTTGCGAGCCACGTGTTCAGATTAAACGAGCGCCGGTAGGGAGCGAAGCCATGGTCGGAGAGCACGAGCAACGTCGTGTTCTCATCCAACTTTGGCATCACTTCCCCCAATACCTGGTCGATCTGCTGGTAGAACTCTTCAAGCGCTCCGCCATATTTTGCGGCCTCGTTCGCGTCATACATAGGGCTCTCAGGATCGGTCAGCCGCCAGAGCATGTGCCCGTTCAAGTCGAGACTCGAAAAATAAAAGAAGAATAACCCTTCGTGAAATTTCGGGAACTCCGCGTCAAACGCTCGCCGATGCTCGGCCAGCACGGTTCGCGACTGCTCAAGATATTCCTTGTCGTCCAGCACGTCGGCCATTCGCGCCTTCGTGTCTTCCGCGATGCCCTGCGTATGGTATTCGCCAATCTCTTTCGCCAACTCGCGGGAATAACTTGAGGGCGTCGAGATTGGCAGCGCTGGATTTTTTGGATCGATATTGATTGGCGAAACATAGAGTTGGAAGCGCGGATGCGCCTGCTTTAGATAAAACCGGCAGATGCCCCTCACATTCCCAATCACCGGCATAAGTTTGAACTCAACCGGTAGCCAGCCGCTCCACTCTCCCTCTTTCAGCACGAACTTCTGTCCCTGGAGACTAATACGCGCCACCGGTTCCAACGGATCCACGTCCACAGTAAACGGCTCCGTCGATGGCGGAGAATTCTTCAGAAACGCATTGTCGGGTCCAATCAAATTCGTTGCAACGCGGTTATTCTGCACCTCAACCTGAACAATCTCTCCGCCCTCGACTGCGCCAGCCGCGGCTGTGGGGTCATCAGTGTAAAACGTGAAGGTGCCGTAGGTGCCGCGCAGGTCGGGCGTGCCCATACCAGACAGCGTCTTGCCCTTGGCATCAATCGGCGGAAAATTTGCCGGAATGCGGTAGACAAAATTGTGTATGTGATTCTCGTCCAGGATCTCCCAGAAGGCCGCGCCGTGCCGCAACTCCTCGGCCGACCCGCTGCCTAGCGGAATCACCCACTTCCCCACATGAAAACTGTGCGCCGGCCCCTGTACCTTCGACGTCGAAAAATAAAGCTGAAAGGTTCTCGGATCGCGATGAATGAAATCGAAAATCCCGTGTCCGCCCGCATTCATTCCCGTGATCAGGTTCGACCATGCCACCGGGCTCTGCGGAGGAATGCTCGTCGTCAATCGGCGAAACGAGCCTTGCTCCGCCAGGCGCGCGAAGTTCGGCATCTTGCCTTCAGCTATGAATTTGGCCAGCAAATCGGGATCGAGCCCGTCGACTCCAAGAATAATCACTTTCCTCGAATTGGCAGCCCGCTGCGCGCGCTGGCATGATAGAAGGGAGAGCGCACCCGCCACGCACAAGACGACTATGCACACCAGTTTGAGCTGTTTTTCGATTCGCACCGTCACCTTATCTTAGGTTAAATTCACAAGCGCCGCAGCAAAGCCCCGACAGGTTCTCTACTACTTTCAGACTATTGATTCGAGGAGTTGTCCTCTCAATAATCGCTGCACTCATCCGAAGTATGCCGGGGAATCATGAAGAATATTTTGAAAAGGGCGTTCATTGTGCTGGCGATTGCCTGGCTGTGCGCCTGCGCCGCTGTCTATGCCGCGATGCGGCAGCCGCCTGAATCCTTCGCCCGCGTGATGAAGCACGTCCCCGGCCCAGTTGCGTTTCTGGCCCTTCCCTTCGAAACCTTGTGGACGCACGCCCGCGCGGGCCATCTGGAAAATGGCGATCTTGCTCCCGATTTTTCTCTCGCCAAACTGGACAAGAGCGGTTCCGTAAAGCTCTCGGCCTTAACGGCAAAACAACGGCCGGTTGTGCTGATCTTTGGCAGCTACACATGACCGCCATTTCGACGGGAGGTTCCCGCTCTCAATCAGCTCTACGATCAATATCGCGCTCAGGTGGAATTTCTGGTGGTGTACATCACCGAAGCGCATCCCAGCGATATCTGGCAGATGCAAAGCAATATTAAAGATAACGTGGTCTTCGCCAGCCCAAAGAGCGAAGAAGAGCGCGCATTCATCGCAGGCGCGTGCGTCCGCAGGCTGGGAATCAAGCCTCCAGCTGTGCTCGACGAATTCGGCAACGCCACTGAAAATGCCTACACCGCGTGGCCCGACCGCCTTTATCTGATTGACGCCACCGGCCACGTTGCCTACAAGAGCCGGCCCGGACCATTCGGCTTCCAGTCTAGCGAATTGCGCGCCGCACTGATAAGAGTCGTTTCCCATTGAGAGTCCGCCCGGATGCCGTGTAGCCGATTGCCCCGTTTCACTAAATGTGCCTGTGTTTGTGGCTATAGACGGCTCATCAAACCGGAGCGACTTCGTACTCCCAAGCTTTGGCCAACGGCCATCCAACCTTTACACTAACCCCAATGATCCGAACCATACTGGTCTCAAAATTCGCAGGTAGCATCGGTCTGCTCTTCTTTGCCATCTCGCTGGCCGCGGCTGCCAATGCCGTGCCCAAGCCGAACCTCATCCTGATCACGCTCGATTCGGTTCGCGCCGACCGCGTCGGGTTTCTCGGATCCAAATCCAACGCCACACCCAATCTCAATCGGCTCGCAGCGGAGAGCATTGTATTCGAGCGAGCTTATGCTCAGGCCCCCGGAACGCTCGTTTCGCACGCCACCATTCTTACCGGATCGTATCCGCAAAGCACAGGCTTCAGCGAGATTGGAGGCACGCTGCCGCCTTCCCTGCCCTACCTGCCGGATTTGTTCAGGGCCCAGGGCTATCGCACCGCCGCGTTCGTCAGTTTGATTGATCTCGATCCGCGCAATGGTCTTGCCCAGGGCTTTGACCGTGGCTTTGAGACGTACGATGCCGGTTGTCGCCCTGTTATTCCCGGCGACGCGCGCCCTCCTATCGCCGAGCGCAGCGGGGCTGAAACCGTCCCACGTATCGTCGCCTGGGTCAATCGAAACGCGCAAGCTCCATTTTTTGTGTGGGTACATATCAGCGACGCGAGCGCGACGCGAGCTTCCTACGATGCAGCCGTAACCAAGGCCGATGCTGCCATCGGCAAACTTCTTGCCGCTCTGAAAGCGCAGAAGCTTGAAAGCGATACCGCCATCGTCGTCGTTGCCGACCACGGACAAGGCCTTGGCGCACACGGCGAAGAAACCCACGGCATCTTCTTATATGACGAAACCATCCACGTCCCGCTGCTCATTAAGCTTCCTGAAAGCCAGCATTCCGCGGAGTCAGCATCAGTGCGGCATGTCACCGCAAGAGTGCGCCTCGTTGATATTGCTCCCACGCTGCTCGAGATCGCCGGCATTCCTGTGCCATCGCAAATGCAGGGACAGTCCTTATTGCGCATCGCAAAATCTGGCAACAGCGCCGACCAACCCGTCTACTCGCGCAGCGACCTTCCCCAGCGTGGCTTTGGGTGGAGTCCGCTGGAATCATGGCGGTCCGGCAAGTACCTTTACATCCGAGCGCCGAAGCCTGAACTGTACGACACAATGTCCGACCCCGGCGCCACTCACAATCTCGCCCAAAGTTCTAAAGCCACGCTCGACACCATCGCCGCTCAGCTTGAGAGTTTCGACCGCCGCTTTAGTGGCGAGGCCGGCAAGGCTTCATCGGAATTGAGTTCTTCGGAATTGCAAAAGCTTGCATCGCTCGGATACGTGGGCCTACAGAAGTCGTCGAGCGCTGTCACCGCAGTCACAGGCATCGATCCCAAGGACAGGATCGTAACCGCCAACAAGGTAATCGACGTTGCTCCCTCGGCACTTGCGCCGTCAAATCCCGACCGCGTCATCTCCGTGCTCACGCCAGTAGTCGCTGCTGAGCCAAATCAATATCTCGCCCAATACGCACTCGGCGTAGCGCTAGCCGAGAAAGCTTCTCGCTTTCCGTCTCCAGGAGGGCGCACCGCGGACGCCCAGAAAGCCCTCTACACCGAAGCCGCACAGCATCTGCATAAAGCCATCGAACTTCAACCCGACTCCGGCTGGGCACATTACGAAATCGGCACAACGCTGATGCAGGTTGGAGACTTCAAAACCGCCGCCATTCACTTGGAGATCGCCACTAGCCGCCTGCCCAATTTCGCCCCCGCCCACGCGGCGTTAGCCCAGGCCTACGACCACATGGGCCGCAACGAAGACGCAAAAAAAGAACGGAGCAAAGCCGGACAGAACTAATCGCCGCAGGCCTATTGCGGCGCTTCGGGACCTTGTCCCTTCAATTCTGCAGCCTTAGCGCGCTCGCTTGCTGCCTCTTGTAGCTTGCCCAGTTGTTGGTAGGCATCGGCCAGAAACTCATGAGCTTCCGGCGACTCCGGATCCACGTTCGCGGCCCGACTCAGCTTGGGGAGCGCCGCATCCGCATGTCCCTCCAGATAAAGCAACCGGCCGTACCTCAAGTTGGCCTGGAAGTGATCGGGATCAAGCTCCAAAGCTTTCTCGTATTCTTTAATGGCTTCGGGTACTTGCTTCAGGCGGGTGTGCACGGCAGCGAGATAATAGTGCATCTGGGCCGAGGTCGGCTGAAGGTCGGTCGCCGCCTGAATTTCCAAGAGCGCGGCGTCCCATTGCCCCGTTTCCACTAGCGCCAGCCCGAGTTCATAGTGCGCCGTGGACGATTCCGGCAGCTTTTCTACCGCGCTACGCAGGATCGGCAACGCCTCCGTGTATTTCTTATTGTGAATCAGCGCCCCGCCGAATTCGAGATAAGTGCTGCCGGCATCCGATGGGTATTGCTGAATTATCTGGTGCAGGCCTGCGACCGCCTTGTCATAATTGTCCGTTTCAAGGTCAAAGACATACTCATGAATCTTGTTTGCGAAGTCGATCTTGTCCTTTGGATCGATCAGCGCTTGGTCTTTCGTGTTCGAGCCTCCGCCATCCGTCCCCAGATAGCCGAGAGAGCGCAAGCTTTCCATCTGCGCGGGATCCCGTTTCGCCTGCGCCGTCTCCGCTCCACTTGTCTTTTTGCGGAAGTCCGAGAGTTGGCCATCCAAAGTATCGGCAACCGCTTTGGAGGTTGTCGCCAGATTCTTCAGCGCATTGGGATCGGTATTTTGGTCGTAGAGTTCCTTTTTCGGCGCCTGCACATACAGGTATTTGCCCTCGCGCCATGAGTGCAATTCGCTCCAGCCAAAGACACGATGCGCGTAGTTCGACTCGGAATAGATAGAGCGCTCTGCCGCTTTCGTCCCGCTAGCGGTCTGCTTCCCCGCGCCAGACTTGGGCTCACTTATTAGCGGAAACAGCGACTGCCCCTGCATCGTTGCAGGAATAGGAAGACTCGTAGCCTCCAGTAACGATGGCGCGACATCGGCAAGCGCCACTCGATCCTCCACCCGCTTGCCGGCGAATCTATCCCCCGGCAATTTCAACAACAGCGGGACATGGATCGTCTCGTCGTACAGAAACATGCCATGCCATCTTTCGCCGTGTTCCCCAAACGCTTCTCCATGGTCGGCGGCCACTGCGATTACTGTGTTCTGATACAAGCCGTGTTGCTGTAGAACCTGCATGAGACCACCGACAACCGAATCCGTATAGGCGATCTCGCCATCGTAGGGCTCGGACGCATAGTGGGCTTTGAACGGCTCCGGTGGATCGTACGGTTCGTGCGCGTCGTAAAAGTGCAGCCAGATGAAGAACGGCGTCTGCTGGTGATGGCTGAGCCAGCCCATAGCGCGATCGGCCACGTCTCCGGCGCGCCGCTCCAGGCTATGGTAGCGGTCTTCACCGGGCGCGGGATTATGAAAGTCCGCGTCGTAGAAGTCGAATCCGCGATCGAAGCCCGGCGCTGCCTCGGTCGCCGGATCCAGCACCATCGACCCCACGAACGCCGCCGTGTGATAGCCCTGCTGATGCAGCAAATCGGGCAGATACGGCAGCTCGCCATCCAAAGGCTGGACTAGACCGTCCAGATGGTTGTACTGCGGATAGGTTCCGGTCAGCAGCACCGCGTGCGAAGGCGTCGTCAACGGAACTTGTGCATAGGCACGCGTAAAGACCACACTCTGCCGCGCCAGCGCATCGAGGTTAGGAGTGAGGCCACGCTTCGATCCCAGAAAGCCCATACGGTCAGCGCGCGTGGTATCAATCGTGATCAGGATTACGTTCGGAGGTTTCGCACCGGCTCCTGAAACGCCAGCCGCCCGTGTAGGGTTCGTGCTTGAGGAGCACAGCGGA
Organism: Terriglobales bacterium; assembly: GCA_049698855.1. Classification (GTDB taxonomy): domain Bacteria; phylum Acidobacteriota; class Terriglobia; order Terriglobales; family Acidobacteriaceae; genus Acidiflorens. Next base: position 16,360 of record JBAVYO010000394.1, on the reverse strand, counting down.
AACAGCAAGATGAAACAGAGAGACCACAGCGCGAACGATGCCCGAAGAAACCTAGACATGATGGATCAGGAAAAGTTTAGCACGCGTTAATAAGCGGGCCTTGAATTGGTTTCAAAAATGGCTTTTGGGATGGGCATGCTCTGGTCTGACGGACAGAAAGCAACTCGAATTTGCAAATAAGAAGGCCGACCTCGCGGCCGGCCTTCTGTTCTATCAGTTGAGTTTCGGTTAGAAGTCGAACCGCAACGCTAACTGGGTGATACGCGGACCACCGGTCTGCTGATTGTTGAACGTCGACGTCGAGCTTCCGAATGTTCCATCGTTCATGTTTGGATCCGGAGGCAGGAAGTTCGGGTGATTGATGATGTTAAAGAAGTTCGCGTCAAATCGGAGGCTTGAGGACTCCGTAATCTTGAAGGACTTCTTGATCCCGAAGTCGATGTTGAAGAAGCGCGGTCCAATTAGCGTATTGCGCTCCATCTGCCCAAGAGCCTTGCCCTCGCACCACAGCCCGTTATTGACGCTGGCCGGACATGCTATCGGCGTGAACGCTGTACCCGCGCCAGGCGTTGAGGAGTTGGTGTTCAGTATTCCCCAGTTAGTGGGCCCAGAATTCAAGTAGCCATGTGCCGGGCTAACGTTGTGGTTGATATCGTTCTTTATGCTGCCGGGGCCGATATAGTTGGCGCGGTCGTTATTCTGCCCGTCCTCATTACTGTCGACTCCGCCGTTGCTGTCAAATACCGAGAAGTTCGCGCCCGACTGCCAGGACGTGATCCCCGAGATATTCCAACCGCCGAGCCACCGGTTTCCCTTGGCGAACGGCAGATCATAGACCCAGCTCCCAACGATCCGGTTCCTTACGTCGAAGTCGGCCGGGCCGTAATCGAAGTGTGGATTCGAGCTTTCAGTCGGGTAAGCAGCGGCGCCGGCGTTTTTGGTTGTGAATGCATCGCTGACGTCATCCATGGCCTTCGACCAGGTGTAGTTGGCGTTGAATTGCAAACCACTTGAAAAGCGCTTCCGCAGCGTTGTCTGGAATCCATGATAGTTGGAATCGCAGCAGTTGGTACGGAAGCTGATATTGCCATAATTCGGATTCGGTCTGGTCTCGTCGAGTCCGTTGGCATACAGGCCGTCAAAAGTGTTTCGCCCGAGAATTCCGAGCAACTTATGGCCAAAGGTCCCTACGTAGTTCGTCTCCCAGACCATATCTTTGGCCACCTGATATTGAACTCCCAAGTGCGCCTGTTCGTAGTACGCGGTCACCAGGTTCTCGTCCATGGCGCGCGACTCAGGAACAGATGCGCCGCCACCATAGGCCGGAAGGCCGACATAGGGATTGCTGTAGAGCTGGCTGATTGCGCTCGCGCCAATGGGTACGCCGTTGCCCAAGCCGCCGATTTCTGCGAACGAGAAGAATGGCGGGTTGAAGCGGATGTTCTCGAAAATATTGTTGAACATCCGGTCATAGTTGATTCCGAATCCGCCTCGAACAACCACCTTCTGGTTGCCAAGCGCGTCATAGGAAAATCCGAAACGCGGACCAAAGTTATTTAGATCTTTGTTCCAGATATCGTGATTCCTCACCAACGAAACGCCAGTCGCGAATGAACCGTAATACGGACTGTTCGTCGGCATGAAGTAGTTGACGGGATTCCCGTCTGCGCATATGCCACCAGTTGGCATGCACGGGTTGGCGAATGCCTGCGGAGTGCCCGTGTAATAGTTGGAGTCGATGCCAGACTGGAAATTGTGCGGGGGGCCAAAGTATTCCCAGCGCAAGCCCATATTCACAGTCAATCTCGTGCTGACGCGCCAGTCATCCTGGATATAGGCTGCCGCTTCGTTGGCTCGATACCCACGATAATAGATCGGTAACTGTGCGGTAGAGACTGATGGGTTAATCGTTTGCACGCCAACCGGGATGGAGCTATTGCAGTATGCCGTCGGCAAAACGGACTCGCAGAAACCCACCACTGGCGCGAAACTGGGGCTGTTTATAACTGTTTCGCTGAAGCTCGCGTCGGTCAGCAGATCCTCAACGCCGTCGACGAGGGAGTAACCGTACTTCTCCGCCTCGAAGCTACTACCATTGCGCGTGCGCCGGAATTCGCCGCCGCCCTTGAAGTTGTGCTTGCCATGGGTTACCGAGAGGTCGTCTTTCCACTGGAATTCATTCTCGGTAAAGAACTGCGGCAGGTTGCCGGATTCGCCCAGCGTTACGCCGCTGCAACACGCGATCGAATCGAATGCCGTGTTAATAGAAGTGATCCCCTGCACGTTTCCAGCATCGGGGAAGTTGGACGTATTCCGTATATACGAAAAGCGCGCCTGGTTCAGAACAGTCGGGCTAAACGTATGCGACCAGGTGATGCCAGCGTTCATTGCGCGCCCGTGGTTGAGTTCGTTCGGTCCAAGCAGGTTGCCGCCACCCGCGTAGCCAAAGGTTCCATCGGCATTGTCATACAGAAACGAGCCGCTGAGCTGATCCTTAGTGCCTATCTTGTGGTCGACCTTTGCTGTATATCGCAACTGGTTCAGGACTTCGCTTGAAGGGACGGTGAGTTGTCCATACACCGGCACCGGATACACGACGCCGACCAGACTGGGGTAGAGGTTCTGCGCGACATTGGCTGAGCTGGATTCTTTGCAATTAGCTGCTCCGGTCACGCAAAGGGGAAGGTTCTGAGCTGCCATGATGCTGGAATAGGCTGATCCAAGGGCGCTCTGCGCCGCAAATGTTCCTGGGCAGGTAGCACCCGTAGCTAGCTCACAGAATCCGTTTGGATTGGTTTCCATGAACGTCTCGAACGCTCCGCTCGAAACGAAGCTCTGGAAGTCGGGGGTGTAATCGTTGGCCAAGATCGGCGAACTGCTTCGCAAACGCTGGGATTCAACCGTAAAGAAGAAGAACGTCTTGTCCTTGATTATCGGGCCGCCAATTGAACCGCCGAACTGGTTGCGAACAAGGTGGTCAATATCGCCGGCCGCGTTCGAGAACCATTGATTCGCCGCCAATTTCTGCATGCGGTTGTATTCGAACAAGGATCCGTGCCACTGATTGGTTCCGCTCTTGAGCACCGTATCCGTCACGAACCCGCCAGCCTGTCCGTACTCGGCCGAGGGCGTATCGATAACGCGGTATTCCTGAATGGCGTCTGGAGAAATGGTGGTGTTGGCTCCGCCCGGCCCTGTGCCGACCGTACCGGCCCCGCCGAGGCCCTGATCGTTATTGGTAAAGCCGTCAACCATGAAGTTGCCGCCGCCGCTGCGCGTGCCGTTGACCGCCGCGCCACGATCCGTTCCCAGGTCGGCATTGGCCGCCGGTTCTGCTCCGGGCAGCATCGCGATGAATTCGTTCTGACTGCGATCTTCGAGCGGCATATCCTGCCATACGCGCCGGTCGACATCGTTGGAGAGCGAAGCATCCTCGGTCTGCACCAATTGCTCATTCGCCTCGACTGTTACCTGCTCGGTCGCAGCGCCCAATTCCAGCTTGACGTCGCGCGAGATGATCGTACCGACCGTCACAATGATGTTCTCGACCTTTACCGACTTGAACCCTTTCGGGGTCACTTCCAGGACGTAGGTGCCGACAACCGGCAGCGCCGGGAAGCGGTAAGCTCCACCAGACGTGGTAACTGTCGTGCGCACTTCACCAGTGGCAGTATTGCTCAACTTCACCGGTGCGCCGGAAACTACGGCGCCGCTCGGGTCAGTTATCAAACCCGTGATTTCGCTCTGACCGCCTTGCGCGAATGCTCCAACGCAAAGTGCCAGAATCCCCGCCACTAGAATTATGCTTTTCCATGTACGACCGAAGGCAGATTCCATTGCTCTCTCTCCTTGTGACTCGTCAAACCTGAGACTGCAAACTTGTTGAAGTTTCATTACCTACCCTGGGATTGCCGATATTTCGGCACACATTCCCCAGAAAATTAAAGTGCGTGAACTGCTTACTTATGCAATCGGTATTCCAAAGACGTGGCGATATAACGTGTTAGCTGCCAATACATTAGCAATCCATAACAGCGCCGATACACATTTTGGGAGCGCGCCGTCCCCGTCTCCTATGGAAACCTGTATAGCTGACGGCGACGGGATAGGGATTGGTGAGCCAGTCTCGATCAACGATGTGACCGCTAATCATGTCCTGAACGTAGTCGGCTGTCCGCGTGACACGCCGTCTTTTGGCTCGCACCTTTCTCCGCAACGGGCCTGTTAGAATCTTGCTTCGTGAAAACTTCGAATTCAGCGATTTTGAAGAGTTCAACGACTCCCGTTCCGCTGCTAGATCTTCGGCGGCAATACGACAGCCTGCGCGAAGAGGTCCTGGCCGCTATTGCCCGCGTGTGCGATTCGCAGGGCTTCATTCTGGGGCCAGAGGTTGAGGCGCTGGAGCGCGAAATCTCGGCGCTTACCGGAGCGGCCGCCGCTGTCGGCTGCTCCTCGGGCACGGAAGCTCTGTGGCTGGCGCTGGTCGCGGCGGGCGTTAAGCCGGGCGATTCCGTTATTACCACCGCCTTCAGCTTCTTCGCCTCTGCTAGCGCTATCGTGCGCGCTGGGGCTACGCCTATTCTTGTCGACGTCGATCACGGCACGCTTAACCTCGACCCAAGGCTGGTTGAGGAAAAGCTGCGGGCCAAGCTCGCACGCGAAGGCACTGCTGCCGCGCGCAAGACAAGCGCTGGAAAAGGATCGGAAGCAGAGGACGAAGGTCGATCGTCAGGAACGATTCGCGCCATACTGCCCGTTCATCTTTATGGTCAGTGTGCCGACATGGACGCCTTCAATCGGATCGCCGAGGAATTCGGCGTTGCCATCGTCGAGGATGCCGCGCAAGCTATCGGCGCAGCATGGCGCGGCCGCGGAGCCGGTTCACTCGGCGCAACCGCCGCTTTCAGTTTCTATCCGACGAAGAACCTTAGCGCGTACGGCGACGCCGGCATCGTGACGGCCACCAATCTTGAGATGGCCGAGCACATGCGCCGATTGCGCAATCACGGCAGTCCGCGCCGCTACTATCACGATGAGTTCGGGTGGAATGGCCGGATGGATGCGATACAGGCCGCAGTCCTGCGCGTAAAGCTTCCGCACATGGCCGCCTGGAACGATGCTCGCCGTCGCCACGCCGCAACCTATGACCGCTTGTTTGCCGAATCCGGCTTGACGTCGAGTGCAGCGTCGCTCGCGCAATCCGGCATGGGAGAGAACGCAGCGGCGAGCGCATCGACTGCGCCTGTACGCCTGCTAGCGCGCGCGCCGGAGGCGACACACGTTTTTCACCAGTACGTAATCCGCGCGCAACGCCGCGACGATCTGCGCCAGTTCCTCGCCGACCGTAGAATTGGAACGGAGATTTACTATCCACTGCCGCTGCATCTGCAACCCGTCTTTTCCTATCTCGGATTGAAGGAAGGCGACCTGCCCGTTGCAGAGCAGGCCGCAAAGGAAGTGCTAGCGCTGCCGATGTTCCCTGAACTAACCGACGCGGAGATCCGGGGCGTGGTCGAAAGTATTGCCGAGTTTTATTCCTGATTTGACCGCGTTAGCGCCGCTTGCGTGCTTTCCGCGCAGGGGTTTTCTGTTTCGCCACGTGCACCGGCTCTTCTCCGGGAGCGAACACGCGCCGCACAATCGGAGTGTTGAGTTTGTACTTGCGCTCGCTCAGCTTGCCATCGTCATCGAGCACGCGAATCGTAAACGCTGGCAGCACGCCTTCCTTGCCGAAATCTTCCTGTGCCACCTTCACCGGCAACATGCCTTCCATCCGCTCCCGGTACGCGGTCTCATACCGGTGCCGCCGGACGTTCCACGTGAACACGCGAATCTGGTTGAAGTCGAAGGGCAAGCCGTCTTTCGGCTCGGTGAGTACCGTCAAATACTGGGACACCTTCTTGTCGTCGTCTGTAACCTGATTGAGGACAAAGAAAGCCACAATGCGCTGGCCCTCGGCGTACTGCGCAACTTCGAGAGGAATGTCGACATCGACCATGCGCCCGAGCACCCATCCCACACGTCCGTGGCTGTCGCGGACCAGCCACCAATCCTCGACTACCTTAGAAGGCTCGGCAGATTTAGCGTGCGGGGTGGCGGCTTGGGTTCCCGAAGCTGTCTCGCTTAGCGCTTCAAGAACACCCGGATTTGTTTTTTCGTAGGCGATCGCTGGTGGCTTGAGGACGCTTTCCGGACGGCGCGGAGGCTCCGGAAGGGCTTGGCTTGCTGCCTCCCTTTTTTCCGAAGGCTTTTCGGAAGGCTTTGAGGATGGTGGTGCCGGGCGCAGGGGCGGCGGAGCGTTCTTGTCAGCGGTGCCCCGCTTGAGCAGTGACAACTTCTCTCCCGAGAGAATCTGATAAAGATGCTCCGTCTCGCGGCCCGGCTCTACGTGCAGATTTGTATCGTTGCGAGTCACTCCCTGCGCCTGCACCGGATCGTTGGCGTTATCGGCCGTCAGCTTCTGCAACTGATCGAACACTTGCTCGCTGACCAGGTAGCGCTGCTCCATCCATCCCATTTGGCCGGTTGACGTGCGCACTTTGGCAAAACGCCGGTCGTGATCCAGGACTTCCACGCGGTCGCCGTTCTTCACCAGTCCAGACTTCGCATAGACGGCGGCAACCCGGTCGCGCAGATTGACCTGCACACCGGACACATAGTCGACTTCGAGCACCTTGCCGCCGCTGTGTTTGCAGCCAGTAAAGGACACGATGCCGATGGCGCAGAGGATAACAACGGCGGCGCGCACGAAATATTTGAGTGGGAGCTTCACGGGATCGTACCCTTAACTATACCGTCAGAGACGAGGATGAGAGATTGACGTTGGAGGGGCGCGAGATCACCGTCGGACAGTCCGCCGATTCTCAGAGTGCCTTAGGGCTGATTAAACACCAGTTGTCGCGCCAGCAAAAATGGGGCCTCAGGCGCTTGAGCGCCAAATCTGCTCTCCGACTTATTGGCACGAGTGCCCTTCCCGATCACTGTGCTCTTACGACTTTCGCCGAAGCCTGTGAAAGCACGCCCTTATACCTAGCGATTTTATGAGAACCCGTGCTAGCCCTGCCTACCAGCCACTGACCACGAATCATTGGCAACTGGGTAGTGGGTGCTCGCTTCATCCCCAAACGCAATGCCAATCGCGCGAGCTGCGCGCACAATCTCGCCTTGCGGGTCCACAGTCTTCAATTTTCCAACCGCATCGGCAATCGACACGGCGCGAATCGATTCCTGCTGCAGGCAGACCATCTTCCCGAAGCCGCCCGCCGCAATCAGTTCCACCGCGCCAACGCCAAAGCGCGTGCCGAGAATACGGTCATACGGCGACGGCGATCCTCCGCGCTGAATGTACCCGAGCACGCTCACTCGCACTTCCTTCCGCGCCATGAGCGCAATCGCATCGCCCACCAGGTTGCCGACCGGCATGCTGTGCGCCATGTGCTTCATCTCCGGAGGCAGCTTGATCCCTTCCGCCACCACTACAATCGTGAAGCGTTTGTCATAGCGTTCGCGCATTTCCAGGTGCTCGCAGAGCTTCTGGATGGTGAATGGAATCTCCGGGATCAATATGACGTGCGCGCCGCCCGCAATTCCCGCCTCCAGCGCAATCCATCCCGCATCGCGCCCCATCACCTCCACCACCATGACGCGGTGATGCGACGCGGCGGTGGTGTGAATCTTGTCGACCGCGTCGGTGGCCGTGTGCAGCGCCGTGTCGAATCCAAACGTGACCTCTGTGGCCGAAAGGTCGTTGTCGATCGTCTTCGGCACACCCACAACTTGCAGGCCCTTTACGAACAGCTCGTGCGCAATCTTCATCGAGCCATCGCCGCCGATCGAGATGATGGCGTCGATGCCCAGCTTGCGCGTGTTGGCAATCACCTCATCGGAGATGTCGCGCGTCACCTCCACGCCGTTCTCCGTGGTTTTGTACTGGAAAGGATTGCCGCGGTTGGTTGTGCCCAGGATGGTGCCGCCGCGCGGCAATATGCCGCTGACGTCCTTGAGCGTGAGTTCCCGCGAGCGCTCCGGCCAGATCACGCCGTCAAAACCATCGGGGATACCGATGACTCTCCACTTGTATTTAAGAATGGCAGCTTTCACCGCCGCGCGAATAACGGCGTTCAATCCGGGAGCGTCTCCGCCGCCGGTGCAGATTCCTATGCAACGAATATTAGACATGAGTGTGTGGGCAGGATTGGAAGCGCCCTATCCTTCTTTATAAAGGTGAACGAAATTTGCGGCATCGCAACTGATAATGATAACGCGGCGGCAAGGAGGCGGGGTAAAACGGAAGGACGCGACCGAACGTGTAAGGAATTATTTGCGGGGTGAAGCTATTGCTGATGGCCGACGAAGGTGGTTCGTTCTTTTGCGTCTCTCTACCACACTCCTGGTGAGCGGAGCGTGAGAAAGCTCGTCGCCATGATGAGCTCTCTTTTGTTGTCATGGTGAGCGGAGCGGGAGAAGCGCGGAGCGCGCGTCCCGCTCAGTCGAACCATCCCTACTCGCGCCCGACTCTTTCTTCATCCACGGATACCACTCCTGTGCAAGATCGAGCCAGTGCGGATTGAGTGACTCAATGAGCGCCACCTTCTTTAAACGCCGCCAGCGCTTCAGTTGCTTCTCGCGATTTATTGCCTTGCACACCTCGTCGAACGATTCCCAATAAAGAAGCCGCTCAACATCGTATTTGTCCGTAAACCCTTCGATGCGATGGAACCTGTGCGCGAAAACCCGCGCGTGAAGATTGCCGGTCATGCCGATATAAAGCGTGCCAGAAATGCTGCCCATAATATAGACGCAGTATGTTTCGCTCGCGAGCCATCCGGGCATTCTCCCGTTGTCATGGTGAGCGGACTATTTGCAGTCCTACACACCACCTTTATTGTTTGTCATGGTGAGCGGAGCGGGACAAGCGCGAGGCGCGCGTCCCGCGCAGTCGAACCATCCCTACCCCGCCCAAGCAGCGCTTGGACGGGGCATCTAGAACTTCTTGCGAACACGATACCCCGTGCGAGCCGCCTAGCTCACTGCGTCGCCGTGATCGTCAATGTGTTCGAGGTCGCCGTGCCGCCGGAAGGGGTCGGGTACGTCATGTAGAGCTGATATGAGGTAGCCGTGCCGCCTTGGGTTAACGAGCAGCTTTCTGCCGGATTATTCTGATAGGTACTATCAGTGCAAACGAAGAAACTATCTGCCGTCGTAATCACCAATGTACCGCCATCGCCGACGGTAATGAAATCCGGTGGCCCCGGATTCCCCGCAAAAGTAAAGTACACGGGATCCCCGCCGGCTTTGATGCTGGTTGCACTGTCGGTGCCCGTAATGGTTGTGACGTTTCCGATTACATTGACCGTGGCGGTGCCACTAAGGCCCTCAGCGGATCCAGTGATCGTCACTGCGGAACTGGTCACCGTCAGGCCAGTTGCGGTTCCTCCGGAGGTAATGGATACTGACGGATCACCGCTACTCCACACCAGCCCGCTGGTAATCTGCGACCGATTACCCGACTGATCCGTTCCCCACGCCGTGAACACCTGTGTGCCATTAACTTGAAGATTAACCGTCGCGGGCTGAACTGCGATTGACTGGATCGTGTTACTTGTAAAGAATCCCTTGCAGCCAGCTCCAAACGCCGCTACCAGCAGCACGGCAAAAGCCGCGATAATTGCCAATTTTTTCCCATTGAACCTGCGCTCAGTCGCCATAAAAGTGTCGCCTCGGATACGGTGATTCTAGCAGAACGCCCGGTTCTGGCTCGCGCCCGGTAGTGCCATACCGGCTTCGTCCCAGCGGGCTTCGTCCCCAGCTGGCTTCGTCCCAGCAGCCTTCCTCCAGCAAACCGGGAAATCACTTGGTTCGTTCACATTACGAACGCGGCAGGATGGCGAACTTGCAGAGGTTTTCGCGCGTGTGCCCGAAGCGACCGCGGAACGATGCAATGACGATTCTTTACAAGCCTGAGAAACCATCTCCGCCGCCAGTGCATCCAGACCTGAGACCTGAGACCTGTTGTTCTACTTCTTCCTTTTCCCGGCATTTGCGATGCGCTCGTCGATCGCCTTGCGGCCGGCGAAACCTTCGTGCGTTCCGTGCCAATGTGTAATCTTCGACTCGCCCAGCTTCCAGCATAGCAGCACGATCTCGCCTTCCACCTTGCAGGGAAAATCGAGCAATCCGATATCGATATCCTTTACCTGCACGCCGGTCGCGTCAATCTCGCCGAGAGCGTCCTTCACCCGATGTATGGCCTTCTCGCGCTCAGCCCTGCGCTGCGCTAGATGCACCACGTTCAGCCGCATTCCTCCATTTAGAAAAACGCGCTGCGCGATGCTTTGGAGTTCGGAGTCGACGTCTTCGATCAGCTTCTTGCCCTGGATCGCCTGCTTCAGCAGCGATTCGAGAACGGGGAGAAGCATCTGCGCTTCGTCGAGAAAAAACGTGTGGTCGGACATTGAATCTATTTTAGCCGATTAAGGCGTCTCAGGTCAGGTCTCAGGTGTTCAGGTGTCAGGTGTCAGGAAATGCGCTTGGGCTGCGGCTGAAATCGGCGGATCAGGCCATTCAGAATTCTTCCTAGTTCTGTCGTCTGCGCCTCGATGCGCTTGAACGTGGACTGTTCGACGTAACCCAATTCATGGGTAATTTCTAGCTGCGTTTCCAATTCGAGCAGGGACCCGCGGGCGTGGTACAAAAACTGCACCAGCTCTTTTTGGGAAGATCGCCCCTTGCCTTCGGCGATGTTACCAGGGACGGAAACCGCGGCGCATCTGGGAAGTCAATCCGTAGGTTTCGGCTCTAGGAAATTCGCGAGTGCAAATGTAAACGTCCAAGACCAGAGCTTTCGCCTTTTGCCAAGCGATCAAGTTCCGATAATTTTCCATGATCCGCCCCTCATGAACCCTAAAGTCCAACAAGAAAGTGCGCGGTGACCGTTGTCACCCGAAATACGTTCGGTTTTTGCTTTTCCTGCCACCTGGCACCTGACACCTGAGACCTAGTTGTTATGCTATGTTCGCTTCGTGTCCGAACAGCCCACTCCGCGAAACGTCTACGCTTTTGGGCTGACTTCCTTTCTGAACGATACCGCCAGCGAAATGGCGTACTGGGTGCTGCCGGCGTTTATTGCTTCTCTGGGAGCCGGGCCGGCGCAGCTTGGCATTATTGAGGGCGTCGCCGAAAGCGTGGCGTCGTTCGCCAAGCTTTTTTCCGGATACCTCGCCGATCATGTGGCACGCCGCAAGCCGCTGGTGGTGGGCGGATACGTGGTGGCGAATGCCGTCAAACCGCTGTTGGCCCTGGTTTCCGCATGGTGGCAGATTCTTGGTATTCGATTCTTCGACCGCTTCGCCAAAGGCATACGCGGCACTGCGCGCGACGTGATGGTCGCGGATTCGGTGGAACCATCGAAGATCGGATCGGCCTACGGGCTGATTCAGGCCATGGATTCGGCAGGCGCGATTGCTGGCCCTTTGCTGGCGCTCGCGTTGATTGCTCGTTACGGCATGCGCGGTGTATTTGCGGCTGCGGCGATTCCCGGAGCGTTGTGTGTGCTGGTCGCGTGGCTGGGAGTAAAAGAAGTTCGAAAGACTAGTTCTCAGTTCTCAGTTCCCGGTTCTCAGTCGCCAGATTCGAGCTCTCAGCTCTCGGCTGTCACCTCTCAGTGTGCTGCTGCTGGTGACCTGACCTCTGCGAATACCGGCCAGACAATGAGTGCCGCGCGGATCAGTTCCGCCCTGCGTATTCACCTTCCTTTCAGCTATTACTACGTGCTGGTGGTGGTCACGCTTTTTTCGCTCGCCAATTCCAGCGACATGTTTTTGGTGCTGCGGGCGGGGAGCATCGGAATCCCCGCATTACAAGCGCCGCTGCTGGGACTGGTTTTTAATGTCACCTTCACGTTCATGTCGTGGCCGGCGGGAAAATTCAGCGACCGCTTTTCGCGCTCGACCATCGCCGCGGGAGGCTATGCCGTCTTTGCGATTGTCTATTTTATGTTTGCGCTCGCTCCCTCGCGGCGCGCAATTTGGCTGACCATGGCATTTTATGGTCTTTTCTACGCGCTTACGAATCCGGTACTAAAGGCGCTGGTAGTTGAAACCGTGGGGAGCGACGTACGCGGCCGCGCGCTCGGGATCTACTTCTTCGTCACCAGCGTGACCACGCTGCTAGCCAGCGTAATCACGGGAGCACTGTGGAAGATTTATGGAGCGGCAGTTCCGTTCTACTTTTCGGCGGCAATTGCCGCGGTCAGTGCAGTCGCGCTGCTGGCGCATGATCAATTTTCAAGCCATGAATTTTCAAATTAAGTTCTTCAACCAGAACTGACAATTACGTCTTAGCGTATTTCAGCCACTTCAGAATTTCCGGCAGGGTTGGGCGCTTTCCGTAGATGAGTACGCCCACACGGTAAATGCGCGCGCAGAGCACCAGCAATCCCGCGATGGTCGCAATCAACAAGCTCAGGCACAGAACGATTTGCCACACCGGCGGCGTTTGTATGACGATGCGGGCATACATCAACACCGGCGCGAAAAATGGAACCATCGACAGCCAGATGACGGCGGGAGAGTCGGGCGTGCGCACGACTGAACTCAACATGAACACTGAAAGTACCAGTGGGATCACAACAATGAACTGGAGCTGCTGACCCTCTTGTTCAGTCGTCGTAATCGCTCCGATGGCGGCGTAGAGCGCGCTGAAAAGTAAATATCCGAGCAAGAAGAAAGTCACAAACGCCACCAGAACACCCGGGGAAACCCTGAGTTGGCTGAGATCAACGTTCATTGCAAGGGAGGGAAAAGCCAACACGCCGGCCATCACCGCCCAAACGGCGATCTGCGTAACGCCAACCGCACCCACGCCAAAGATTTTGCCGATCATAAGTTCGGTTGAAGTGGCAGATGACAGCAGCACTTCCATGACGCGCGAGTTTTTTTCTTCCAGCACAGAGCGCATTACCGAAATGCCATAAAGCAGCACGGCCACGTAAATCAGCATGACCATTACAATGACTTCGAGAAACCTCTTCCCGCTGCTATCTTTGGTTTCCCGCCCTTCTTCAATGCGTATTGCTTCCACGTTGACGGGCTTGAGTACAAGATCCGCTTGCTCGCCGCTGACACCGTTTTGTGAAAGCCGCGCGTACTCAAGAATCCTGGTCAATTTCTCGCTTAAGCGCGATCTTTCACCGGAGTTGCCCATGCTCCGGGTCGCGAAAGCGATCTTGCCGGCCGCAATCGCGTCGTCGCTCAACCAAAGGTAGCCATCGATAGCCTTCGAATTTACTTTGTCGCGCAGGGCTGCGCGTTCCGCTTCCGTGGGATTCGGATCCAAGTCAATAACGTATTGCTTCTCGGACCGCTGTTTTGCCGCGCCGGATTGGGAGCCAGCCGCTTCCTCATCGTTGCCGGAGCCGGCCGTACTCGCGGACAACAATTCCTGGCGGACCATCTCACCAAATTGCGGAGTTGAAGTTACAACTACAATATGCTGAACCTTGTCCCCCATGGTGGCGAGCTTTGCGGGCAGCACCATAAGAGCGGTCATGATAGCGGGGGTCAGCAGAGTTAGCACAACAAAAGAGCGAGTGCGCACGCGCTCCAGGTATTCGCGCTTGATAATCAGCCAGGTGTTACGCATTGGACTTGCTCACGGCCTCGATAAAGATTTCTTCCAGCGAGGGCTGCATCACCTCAAAGCGGTCCAATCTCGCTTTGGAGGACGCCAGCCGCAGCAGTTCCTGCGTATCGGCGCCAGGCGCGAGCCGCACTTCGACGTAGTTGCCGTAATCGTTGAAGGACTGGACCAGTTTCGGCTCGCGCAGGAAACTGGCGTCGCCGTCATATTTTATCTGGATGCTGCAATGGCCATAGTTGGCCTTGATCTGGTCCAAATCGCCTTCGAGGACGGCGCGGCCGTGGTTGATCAGGCAAATCGACTGGCACAGACGTTCGGCCTGATCCATGCGGTGCGTCGATAAAAGTATGGTCTTACCATTCTTGGCCAACTCAAGCAGCGCGTCTTTCAGAGACAACGCGCTGGAGGGATCGAGCCCGGAAAAAGGCTCGTCCATGACGATCAGTTCCGGATCGTGCAGGATCGCCCCTATAAACTGCACCTTCTGCTGCATGCCTTTCGAAAGCTCTTCCACTTTCTTGTCCATCCAGGCAGTCAGCTCCAGACGCTCGCACCAATGATGAGCCCGTTTGGAAGCCTCGCCGCTAGTAAGCCCCTTGAGTTGCGCGAGAAACACAAGGTGAGCCAGCACCTTCATTTTCTTGTAGAGTCCGCGCTCTTCTGGCAAATAGCCAAAGCGCCCGGTGTGGGCGCGGCTCAGCGGTTCGCCAAGAATGAGGACTCGGCCTGAGTCGGGGACGGTGATGCCGATCATCATGCGCAGAGTGCTGGTTTTGCCGGCTCCATTCGGGCCGAGCAACCCATAGATTGTGGCGGGCTTGATGCGGAGAGAAAGGTCGTCGACAGCGACAAAGTCGTCGTAACACTTCCGAACGCTGGCAAGTTGCACAGTGTCCACAACCGCTGAATTTCGTTGAGACGCAGGCGGCATAACTTGTAACTCGACAAGGCTCAACTACTCAGGAGGCAAATCATAGCACGCGCTGAGAGGCGCACGGGCGAGGTTATTGTCCTTCCTTATTGCGGGAGCTTTTCGCCGTATCAGGAGGTCGGCTCGGCCGAGGCGCTCGGCCTCAGCCACAAATACGCGCCCAGCAAAAATGCAAATCCCGCGATGCTGTCGAGCACTACATCGTGTACAGTTCCCGTGCGCGAGGGAATGAAACTCTGGTGCCACTCGTCCATGGAAGCGACGAATGCGGTGCCGATCCATGCCAGAAGCGCCGTCCGGACAAGCCATTCCCGCGCAGAGCCGAGCGTGGCGCGCCATCCACGCAATAACAAAAGAGCGAGCACGCCATAGCCGACGACGTGTCCAGTTTTGCGCAGATAGAAATGGAAGACGAGGAAGAAGCCGAAGTTGATTTCACCAAAAATGCGCGTCAGCAAAGAATACAGCACGCTTCCGGTGTTTTGCGACGAGAACATGTCGCTGGACTCAATGCTGATGAGCCCGATCCACACCGCAGCCGGCCACCACGCGCGCCACGGACTAAGTTTAGGACGAGCTACATACACTCGATCGTCGTTCTCGGAATTGTTGGGTAATTGGCTATTAGACAATCGGGCTTTCTCTCATTTCACTATTTCACGCGGAATGTCGCACTCCACGGGTCTTACTGCGCAAGCCTCATTCCACCGCGTAGTTGGGAGCTTCGCGCGTAATCATCACGTCGTGGACGTGGCTCTCGCGCAAGCCAGCCGAGCTGATGCGCACAAACCGCGCTTTCTGCTGCAGGTCGCTGACCGTGTGGCAGCCGCAATAGCCCATGCCTGACTTCAGACCGCCGACCATCTGGTAAACGATCATCGAGACCGATCCGCGATAGGGAACACGGCCTTCAATGCCCTCCGGGACAAGCTTGCCCAGGCGATTCGAAGCTTCTCCAACAACGGGAGCCGCAATGGACGCATCGCCGTCGGAATTCTGGAAATAGCGTTCGCTCGATCCGTGGGCCATCGCGCCCAAGGAACCCATGCCGCGGTAGGACTTAAACGTGCGGCCTTGATATAGAATCAGTTCGCCCGGACTCTCATCGGTCCCCGCAAACAGAGAACCGATCATCACCGCCGACGCGCCCGCCGCCAGCGCCTTCACGACATCTCCCGAATACTTGATACCGCCGTCGGCGATAAGGGGAACACCAGCATCGCGAAGTGCGCGCGCCGCCTCGGCAATGGCGGTCACTTGCGGAACGCCTACTCCGGTCACAATGCGCGTGGTACAGATTGAACCCGGCCCGATGCCCACCTTAACACCGTCCGCTCCGGCCTTCAGCAGGTCGCATGCGCCATCGAAGGTCGCAATATTGCCGGCGAGCAAATCGACCTCCGGCAGCTTCGACTTCACTCTTTTTACAGCCTCAAGCACGAGCGCCGAATGTCCATGAGCGCTGTCGATGGCCAGTACATCCACCTTTGCTCTGGCCAGTTCCTCGGCGCGCTCCAAAAAATCGCCGGTCGCGCCAATCGCGCCGCCTACGCGCAGACGGCCATGATCGTCCTTCGCGGCCTGAGGATATTTCAGTTTTTTCTGGATGTCCTTCACCGTAATCAGGCCCTTAAGGTTGTACTTATCGTCAACCACCAGGAGTTTTTCGACGCGATGCTCGTGCAAGATTTCTTCCGCCTGCTCAAGCGTCGTCCCCACCGGCACGGTAATCAGATTGTCTTTCGTCATCACCTTGCTGATGGGGATATCGAAGCGAGTCTCGAAGCGCAG
>JBAVYO010000393.1:0-5007 GCA_049698855.1 Terriglobales bacterium | reverse complement strand
CCCTCCTCCCCGACAATCCCCAATCTTCTACCAGTTGCTCTGGTCTACTGGTCTACTTTTACTCCGCCTCTCTGGTCTACTTTTATTCCGCCCTTGACATTTGGACAGTCGCTGCGAGTGCCCAATTGCCCGTAACCTTATGATTGCTTTGGTTGCGGGGGGTGGATTTGAACCACCGACCTTTGGGTTATGAGCCCAACAAAATAACCGACAGCAGCGCACTTCAACGACTTGACGCCGCCGGGAACGACACAAGGTCATTGAAAAGACACCCGAGCACAGTTATTGGACCACAGTCGGACCACGCTCCAGCGCGCCTTTTGCAAAAGGTGAGACAGTATTTTGAGATCTTGTTAAACCTGAACTCAATAACGACTACCCGTTTTGTGGAGACGGTCAGGCACATGGCCTATTCGAAACCTTCGATCTTCCGATCATGAGGCTATGGGAGTTTGCGATACTCCCGTTGAGCTTCCTTTAGTATTGGGACACCCGCATCCGCATCCCGCCACAGGGAAAAGAAATCCCGGTAGGCGGAGCGCGCCTTGGCAAGAGCTTCCGGTCGTTCGAGCGTTTGACTTGTGTGTTGCTTCGCGCCTGGTTTCCTAGGAACAGGCACAACCGGAATTCCGGCTTCCATCGCATACGCACGACCGATGCCCAGATGGGCCAAAGATCCCAGAAGGTAGTTTCCGGCTAGGCCGGGATGATCGAGGATCTTCTGAAATTCTGCCAGCGCTTTTTCGGGAAGGCCCGCCGCCAGATAAGCTTCGCCGCGCAGATAGACGGGATAGAGCAGTACATTGGTCGCAACTTGGGGAGCGGCCAGTTCGTAACGCCTTGCCAGCTCCAGAACCTCAATGGCTTGCGCGGGGTTGTTGCGATGAAGTTCAATGGCGGCTCGAATCGACGGCAACCAGTATTCGTTCAACAGCGTGTCGAGGGGAAAGCGTTGGTTCAGGTCATGTCCGAGTGCAAGGGCCTTCTCGTGTTCTCCCGCACGTGCCATCGCGAGAGTTCCCAGGATCTGAATCTGCTGTCCGTGACCATGCGCAAGTATAGCTGTGACTTGCCTCGTCGCTTCACTCCGGTTACCGAATTCGGCCTCGCGGAGTGCCCCAATTGCAGCATAAGTTAGCGCTGTTTCTTCATCGCCGTCGTGCCGGGCCGATTCGACTGCACGTCGAGTAAGCTCTTGAGCCTTGCTGAGGTGGCCTTGATAAGCTTCGCTATCGGCCTGAAGGGCAAACAACCAGCTTTCGATTCCTGGTCGGCCCATCGCGCCGGCAACCTGGCGCTCCATATCTTCTTGGTTGTGAAGAAGGAACGCCAGTGCATAGCGGGCACCGGAGAGGGGCGCGGCGGCAATTTTGTGTGCCTCAGCTTGGGTTAAGACTTCTCCCGCTTTGTCGAACTGGTTTGAGTTCATATAGGCATTGGCCAGACCTAAATAAATGGCACCACTAGTCATACCAAGGCTCAAGGCATCCAATCCTTCCCTAATTGCCAGATCGTGCTCTCCCAGGTTGACGTAGAGGGCTCCCAGATTGACATAAGGTGTGTCGTCCCGTGGATAGATCTGCTGCCATAATCGGTACACCTCGGCGGCCTTATTGGATTGTCCGGTGGCCATGTCATAATAATGAGACTCAACATATAATTTGCCGCCCTCATCAAGCCGGTCTCGCAATTCGTATGCCTTCGTCAACGCAGCGGCAGCAAGAGTTGGCTGATTGGAATTGAAATATGCGGTTCCCAGGCGCGCATAGGCCATAACAAAGTTGGGATCGAGTTCAATCGCACGCTTCAAGAAAGGGATTGCGCTGCCTTCCCCTTCGGATGTTTTCACTGATATTCCTAAGCTATAAGTGTGCAGAGCATCGAGGGATGTAGTCGTAGAATCAATTGGGGCGTCGTATTTATGAATGCTGATTAGAGACTCCCCCAGCTGGCTTCGTAGCTTAGTGGTAGCGCTATCCAAGACTCGCAATACCTTCTCTCGCCCATCGGCTTCCGCCTGCTCGTTTCCCACCGCCTCGCTAGTCTGGCAATTGACCGCCTGTAGCCCGATCACATAGTGGCGGCCGAGAGTTGAAATCGATCCCTCCACGACTGCTTTACCTCCGGTACGCAGGCACACCTCTCTTGCCAACTCACCCGTGAGTTTCGTGTCCGGGGGGCGTTCCATATGAGCAAGGACTTGTTGTGCCTTACGGTCAGGAATGACGTTCAAAAATGGCGACTGCTCCAATTGCACTCGCAGAGCTTGCTTCAGCGTGCCATCAAAGACGGTCTCACCGGTCGTGTTGTTAAAGTCGGCCAGAACCAGCGTTTGGGGTTCCGTAAGAGCGGATGGCTGCTGCTTTCGAAAGCGGAAACCCGCAACAATTAGTGTAGTAACCAAAGCCATTCCGGCTACGGCAAATGCCACCCGTTTTTTCCAAGATGATGCGGTTGTTTTCGACTTGAGTCGTTTCAGATCATCCCGCAATTCGCCTGCTGTGTGATAGCGGAGAGCTGGCGACTTCTCCATCGCTCTGCCAACGATTCTATCCAGTTCTTTGGAGATAGATGAGTTCAGGACGGAAGGTGGCGTTGGTTTCTCGTGAAGGGTCTGTTCAAAAAGCTCTTCTACGGAGTCGCCTTTAAAAGGTAGAAGCCCAGTCGCCATTTCGTAGAGCATAACGCCGCAGGAAAACAGATCTGAGCGACCATCTACTTCTTTGCCTTGTACCTGCTCCGGCGACATATAGGCAACTGTTCCTAAAGCCGTGCCGGGGAGGGACAGCGTATCAGCAGAAACTCTCACTGGCAGATTTTGCAGAACCTCCCCTATATGCTGCGAAGGCAAAGTCGATTTCCCGTGTTTGGCAAGGCCGAAGTCAAGGATCTTTACTTCGCCCTGCTTTGTAACAAAGATATTGGCTGACTTGATGTCACGATGAATGACTCCGTGTGTGTGTGCCGCGTCGAGGGCATTGGCGATCTGAATCCCCAGATCCAGAATTCGATCCGGTATCAGTGCCTTGCCGCCGATCTCCTGTTTCAGGGTTTGTCCAGACAGGAGTTGCATCGCAATAAACGGTGAACCTTCCCATTCGTTGATTTCATAGACAGTACAGATGTTTGCATGGTCAAGGGCTGAAGCGGCACAAGCTTCTCGGCGGAAGCGATCGAATGCCTGACTATCGGAAAGACTAGTTGCGGATTGACTCCTACCGATGGGAAGGGAGCTTGCCACCGTTTGCGAAAGGAATTTAAG
The DNA here is from genome assembly GCA_049698855.1 of Terriglobales bacterium. GTDB lineage: Bacteria > Acidobacteriota > Terriglobia > Terriglobales > Acidobacteriaceae > Acidiflorens. The sequence continues at coordinate 1,745 of JBAVYO010000393.1, read as the reverse complement.
TGCTACGGAGCGGCCCAGCTTCATATCTTCCGCTTCGTACACAACGCCCATTCCTCCATGACCTATTTTTCGAACGATGCGGTAATGAGTAATTTTTCTCCCGATCATTGCATCGGGAGCTGATTCGTTTTCCTCTCCCATCTGCGTTTCGTATCGCGCCTTCATCTCGGCGGCTGCTTCCTTGAGAGGTGATTCGAGAATTTCGTCAGAGTCTTGATGATAGATAAGCAACGATTCGACTTCGTCGCGGAGGGCTTGGTCGTCACCACAAGCCTTTTCTAAGAACAGCGGCCTGTCACTTTCTTCGCGTTCCGAAGTGGCAAGATACAGCTCCATGATCCGATGCCAGCGATCATTTTCCACTTCGTTTCCCTCGATCCATCTCACGCAGCAACCAGACTTTTGCCGATTGCCATTCCCTGCGAACAGTTCTGTCCGAGATTCCCAATGCTTCCGCCGTTTCGTCCACGCTTAATCCCACGAACAGTCGAAGCTGTACAATCCGGCTCATTCGTTCGTTGTGCGTCGCAAGATCACGCAACGCATCATCTATCGCGATGATCTGAGCATTTGAATTGTGATGATCTTCTCGGTTTTCGTCAAAAGTATTTGTTGTGCCTAGCCCCCCGCGCTTCTGGAAGAGCCGGGACCTCGCATAATTAGTGAGAATGTTCCGCATCAACTGTGCACAGGTGGCGAAAAAATGACCACGGTCTTGCCAGTCAACGTTCCTCATTTTGGCAAGTTGGAGGTAGGTTTCGTTCACGAGGGCCGTATTTCCCAAAATGTGTCCTGGAGCCTCTAAAGCCATGTAGTGCTGCGCGGTGTTATACAACCTCCTATAAACAAGAGGTATGAGCTTATCCGGAGCATTGGAGTCTCCGTTCTTCCAAGCCCGTAGCAAAGCCGTGATTTCACTCTTCGGGGAGGTCGTTTCCGTCGTATCCATCGGAGCTCCTGGATGGCTTGCATGAGGAGCAAAAGCGAGATTTTCCTACAAGATAACACATCTTGCAGGTACCGCCTACGCTTCAAAGAATGTGCATTTGTTTGCACTCCGAGAGGACTGCAAAATCCGCCCTTCTGCTCAAAACAAATATTTTCAAATTTCGTGGCCGTTTCCCAGCTTGGTTCGCGCTATTAGCCAGTGAAAAAGCGGGGGGTACAAACTGCTGGGCGATGCGGACTTGGATTCTCACAAGCCGCTAGCGGGCAGGGAGTGAGGTTGTTGAATGGAGGATTACCGTTGATCTCGGCACGATGGATCGCAAAATGCAGCGCCAACTTGTTCGCTGGCGTAGTGGCATTTGGCATTGCAGCGTCCGCCTCGACCGTACCAAGAAACATTCTCCTCATGGCTGATGATGAGGCGATTCCCCATCCGGTTGTCGTTCGGGCTTCGTCGATCCCGTCCTCTACCGCTAAGGGCCAGCGGCAGGGATCGGGGAAATCGGCGAAGCCTCAGCTGTCGAGTTCACCAGCGCCGAGCAAACTGCGTGACAATCTCGCGAAACACAGCAATGACAAATCGGGAAAAGAGAAGCTGTCCCAGAGGTGACGAAGGTATTGCAAGGAATGGAATTAGCGCAAGTCGAAATCTCAAATACCAGGAGCTGTGAGTCATGAGCGATAGTGGGCAAAACGGAATTTCAAAATCAAGACTGGCCGCCACGAGCGTGCTGGCAATCATGGTTCTGTTGCTGATGGGACTGCTGACAGTCCCCGCGGCGCAGGCACAAACAAGT
>JBAVYO010000392.1:0-4212 GCA_049698855.1 Terriglobales bacterium | reverse complement strand
GGGTTGTAAGGCGCATCATTGCAAAAATCTATGGAACTCAAACTTACCGAGATTGAAGTGCGCGTACTGGGCGCGCTGATCGAGAAGGACATTACCACGCCCGAGTACTATCCGCTGTCGCTGAATGCGCTGGTGAATGCTTGCAACCAGAAATCGAATCGCGACCCGGTGATGCAACTGGACGAGACTGCCGTGCGCGATGCGCTCAGCGGGCTGCAAGAGAACCGGCTGGCTGGGCCAGCGCGTGGCGCCGACAGCCGCGTTACGAAATACGAGCATCGAACGCAAGAGGTGTTCAACTTCACGCGGGCCGAGGAAGCGGTGCTGTGCGTGCTGCTGCTGCGCGGCCCGCAAACTCCGGGGGAGCTGCGAGGCCGCTCGGAACGCATGTATGAATTTGAGACGCTCGACGACGTGCAATCGGCTTTGCAAAGGCTGATGCAGCGCGAGCCACCGCTGGTAAAGGTGCTGCCGCGTCAGCCGGGAACGAAGGAGTCGCGATTTGTGCACCTGCTCGCCGGAGACGTGGTTGTGGCGGAGATTCCGCAGGCTGCGGCGTCGGCGAGTCCGCACGCAAATGACGGAGGGCGACTGGCGCAGCTGGAAGAAGAAGTATCCGCCCTGCGAAGCGAACTAGCGGCACTCAAAGACGAGTGGGAGCGGTTTCGCAGGCAGTTTGAGTAAGCGGAGCAACTCGCGTGATTTCCGGACTACGCTTATCCATCTGAGCCCCGGTTAGCGCCCCAAGGGCGGGGGCGCGAAGCCTTCGACAAGCTCAGGGCAGGCTCTGGGGCTCTGTGTCTTACTGGTAGCCCGGTCGAACGCAGATTCCTCACCTACTCGCCCGCCCGCTCCGGTCGGGGCTAGGAATGACAATGCGTGGTAGAACGCCGAGTATTCCCTGATATATTGCTGCTCTTGGTAGGACTTTGAACAAGAAGGAGTCAGGATGAGACTTGCGCGTGTTGTAGTCGCGTGTTGTATGGCGCTTTCAATCGGCGGGGCGGCGGCGGCGCAAAAGGGACAGAGAGCGCAAAAAGCCTCGACGGCAAAAACCGCCGCGCCGAGGATCACGCTATCGCTCGACGCCACGGACGCTCCGCGAAAGATCTTCCACGCGCGGCTCACTATTCCCGCCAGCCCCGGAACATTGACCCTCTACTACCCAAAGTGGATTCCCGGCGAACATGGTCCAACGGGACCGATCGAGGATCTTGCCGGTCTCACCTTCACCGCCAACGGCCAAACGCTGAAGTGGCGCCGCGATCTGCTCGATGGCTGGACCTTCCACGTCGAAGTCCCCGCCAGTGTATCCAACGTGGAGGCCGCGCTGGATTTCATCGGTCCTGCGGTCGAAGGCGGCGGCATGTTCACCGGAGCTGCTTCGGCCACCGACAAACTGACCGTCATCAGCTGGAACACGGTCCTGCTCTATCCTGCCGGCTGGACCAGCGACGAGTTAACGTACGAAGCGAGTCTGCGATTGCCCGCCAATTGGAAATTTGGCACTCCTCTGCCGGTCGCATCCCAAAATAGCGGTGAAGTAAAGTTTCAGCCCGTCTCCCTGACCACGCTCGTCGATTCGCCGATTATCTCCGGCGAGTATTTCCGCGTAGTTCCTCTGGCTGAAAATCCCGTGCAGGAAATCGATATCGCGGCCGACAGTGCCGCGGCCCTCGAAGCTCCGCCCGACGTACTCAGCCACTACAAGAACCTCGCCGTCCAGGCCAGCAAGCTTTTCGGAGCGCAACATTTTCGCGATTATCACTTCCTCTACAGTTTGAGCGATCACGTCGCCCATTTCGGCCTCGAGCATCATGAATCCAATGACAGCCGTAGCAGCGAGCGCACGCTGATCGACTCCGAGCCGCGGCTCAGGGCAGCCGGACTTCTGCCGCACGAGTACGTGCACTCATGGAACGGGAAATATCGCCGACCGGCAGACCTGACAACTCCCGACTACCAGAAGCCCATGCAGGACGATCTTCTCTGGGTGTATGAGGGGCTTACCTCGTACCTGGGAGATCTTCTCAGCGCGCGCAGCGGCATCCGGACACCAGAACAGTTTCGCGACAATCTGGCGCGCATTGCGGCTCGCCTCGACCACACCCCGGGCCGCATCTGGCGCGACTTGCAGGATACAGCCGACGGCGTGCCTTCTATGCAGGACGCGCCCAGGCAATGGGAGTCATGGCGCAGAACTGTCGACTACTATGACGAAGATGTTCTGAACTGGCTATGGGCCGACATGATCATCCGCCAGCAATCGCACGGCGCGAAATCGATAGATGACTTCTGTCGTCTGTTTCACGGCGGCCAGAGCGGCCCTCCCGAGGTGAAAACCTACACGTTCGAGGACGTGGTCAACACGCTGAACCAGGTCGCTCCATATGACTGGCGCGGCTTCTGGACCGAGCGCCTGACGAATCACGGCCCCGGCGCTCCGCTCGAAGGAATTCAAGAGAGCGGCTGGAAACTCGTCTACGACGACCGGCGCTCGGAACTGGAGATGGTCGAGGATGGACATGACGGAAGCAACGCCGCCTACTCAATTGGACTGTTGCTCCGCGACAATGGCACGATCGCCGATACCATTGAGGGGATGGTGGCCGCAAAAGCGGGCATTGGACCGGGCATGAAAGTGGTCGCCGTAAATGGGCGAAAGTTTTCCGGCGATTCCTTGCGCGACGCGCTCAAAGAAGGCAAGACCAGTCCGGCTCCACTCGAACTGCTGATTGAAAACGCCGATTACTTTCACACGTATAAGCTCGACTACCACGGCGGAGAAAAATATCCTCACTTGGTGCGGGATGAATCGAAAACGGATGAGCTGAGCGAAATCATTAAAGCAAAGTAGTTCGTGAGAAAGCCGAGTAGCCGTCGGAGCAGCGGGCACGTCGCACTTGTGGCGTCCTCAACATTTCGCGCTCAGACTTGGGGCAGCTTGCGCGCTATGCCTCACAACACCTAAACTCCGGCACAGTGCGAGAACGCCTCGAGTACGCCCTGGTCTGGCCCTGGATCAAATTCCTGGGCCTGCTTCCCCGCTCCGCCGCCCGTGCCATTGGGATTTTCATCGGACTCGCCGTCTTCCATCTTCATCCGCGCCTGCGCGCGGTCGGGCTGCGCAATCTGGCGTTCGCTTTCCCTGCGATGTCGATACATGATCGCCGCCGCATATTGCGCGGAGAATTCATCTCCTTGGGCCGCCAGCTTGCCGAGTTCTGCCAATTCCCCAATTACACGCAGAAAAATGTCTCCGATATCGTCGTCTATGACGGGCTGGAAAATTACCAGCAGGCGATGGCCCGCGGCAAAGGCGTGCTATTCCTCACAGGCCATCTCGGCGCGTGGGAACTTTCCGCCTTTGCGCATTCGCTGCATGGGAACCCTCTTTGGGTTGTCATGCGCCCACTCGACAACCCGTATCTCAATGGGCTCGTGGAGCGCTATCGCACCCTGCACGGCAATCGCACGGTCAGCAAGGACGACTTTGTTCGGGGACTGCTAGCCGCGATGCGCGCCGGTGAAGCCGTCGGCATTCTCATGGACACCAACATGACTCCGCCGCAAGGCATCTTCGTCGATTTCTTCGGCATTCCCGCCTGTACCGCCAGCGGTCTTGCCCGCATCGCATTGCGCACCGATGCTGCCGTTGTTCCCGGCTTTACGACCTGGGATGAGAAGAAGGGCAAATACGTCTTGCGCTTCGATCCCGCGCTGGAGTTGATCCGCACCGCCGACGACCAAGGCGATATCGTCGCCAATACCGCGCTTTTTACCAGGGTGATCGAGAGCTTCGTCCGCCGCTATCCAGACCAGTGGCTGTGGGTGCATCGCCGCTGGAAAACGCGCCCGGAAGGCGAAGAGCCGCTGTATTAGGCTTTGGGCTTTCGGCTCTGGGCTTTGGGCTTTGGGCTCTTGGCTCTTGGCTTCCGACTTCGTTGGCGGATAAAGCTCGTTGGCATTTGCGCGTGGTGCGCTCTAACGCGACAATGATGAGGCCATGAAAATGACCCTCCGCGATCTCGCAGAGAACCTGCCCTGCCGTCTGCTTGGCGAAGGCAGCAGTCTTGTTACAACGGTTTCCAGCCTACAATCCGCCAGCACTGAAAGCCTAGTCTTCGTCGATGACCCAAAGCATCTCGACGCCGCGCTTGCCTCTTCCGCTGCCGCCGTCATTGCCGGAGAGTTCGCCGCTAAGGCCTCTGC
>JBAVYO010000391.1:0-23858 GCA_049698855.1 Terriglobales bacterium | reverse complement strand
GCAGAATCCCCTTCGCGCGCTCGATGAGTTTTCGCGTCTGCAGCTGGCCGGCAAGATTCAAGTTCGCTTCTTCCAGGCGCGCGAGTTCGATCTCGGCTCCGACAAGGTAGCCGATGGCCGAGATCAGACGAATGTCGTGGCGTTTGTGGGTATGCGGAAGACGATGCTGGAGGTTGATCACGCCGACAACCCTCCTCCGGCACAGGAGCGGTACGGACAAGAAGGCTTCACAGCTGTCTTCAGGCAGTTGGTGGAAGAACTGAAAGCGGGAGTCTCGCGCGGCCTTTTCGGAAATGGCGACAGGCTCGTGATGCTCGGCAACCCAGCCCGTAATTCCCTGCCCCGTGGGCAATTTCAGCCGGTCCGCCGCGTCGGGATGAGGATTTTTAGAAGCGCGGAGGATCAACTCATCCCCCTCGAGAACGTAGATGAGGCAGGAGTCACATTTCACCATGATGGAAGCAAAATCGACGACACGCTTCAGCACTTCGTGGAGCCCGTCGGCACTGGCAAGGAATGCACCAATTTCGTGCAGCAAATCAAAATTCAACTGTTCGGCGTTGATTTGGGTAGCCATGATAAAGCTTAGGGGGAATCGGCAATCGTGTCGAATATGAAATTCTGATAGGGGAGATTAAAAAATTCGTGCCTCTTCTTTACGCTCTTTTTATGTCTTTTTCGGGTTTAGGAGCATCGGGATTTTCGACGGTGAAGCGCGTGCGAAGGTCGACGCAGTTACTTCGCGTCGAGATCGACAGTCTTCACCGGCAAATCCCAGTGCCCGTCCAGTATCTCGAAGCGGCGCTGTTCTTCCTTTGTGTAGGTTGCCTGGTCTGGCCACAACTGCTTTTTCAGCGCATCTTCGTCGAATGGCTCGTTGGCCACAGTTGCGTTCTTGAAGACGATTGTGACGCGATAATCCCAGCGCCCGTCTTCCGTCGTATGGTAGCGCGGCTGGTCCATCCAGACTTTGAGCATGCGCCCCATTTCAACTTCCTTTTTCAGGAGCGGGTAGTGGTTCTTCTTGAAGAGCGTGAGGAATTCGTCGGCATGGCCCCATTTAGCTTTGTAGTAATACTCGATAACGAAAGGCTTGCCGGTATTGTCTGCGGCTGTCTGCGCGGGCATGTGGGCTGGCAGAAGGGTCATGAGTAACAGCAGGAGTCGCAATTTCATTTGTAGCCTCCGGAGTAAGTCATTTTCGCACAGCGGAACTGTGCTGGCGCAGCACTTAGTTGCGCTCGAACCGAGAGCCCAGTTCCTCCGCAGACTGCCATCGGCGCCACTCTCGAAATGGGTCGTTTTCATCTCAGTAAATCGAATGATCCGCCTGGCTGGAGTGGACGACGCCCTGGTCCACAGAGAGCGTGTAGCTGACGCCACCGTCCCCGGTCCATGTGGTCAGATTGAAATGGGAGCCGGTTGAAGCCTTATAGACAGCGACATCATGGAACGTGAGTGGCACATTTCTCGCGCATGTTCTGGGATGCTGCGTCGGACTCAGGAAGTAGGCTCCCTTTCCCTGACCGACGATGGTTGCGCGGCCATCTGGCTCAACCAGTACGGCAGATTTTTCATCGACCGCGACCTCGCGGGGATTTTTCGACCAACCGTCCTCCATCAGTCGCGCCAGGAAGACCAGAGTTCGTCCCATGCGATCACGCTTGGCGAAGTGACTATCGGTGATCGTGGTGTCAAGAACCGGAATCTTGAGGAAGTCGCGTACAAGAGTTACCCGAGGCAAGTAAGGGTTAAGGAGAGCATCCTGCGAATTCAGTTCGCTGTCGTCGGGAGGATCGTTGAGCGCGCCGTAGGAGAATTCTCCCAGAACAGCCAAGCCCGCGCTGGTACCGCCGATTGGCTTACGCGTCCCCGCTTCATTGATGGCATCCTGCACGGGAGTCGTTTTCCAGAAATTGACATAGCGTGCCTGATCGCCTCCAGCAATGAAAATTGCCGCGGCATGGCGGATGATATCGGCGACGGCGGGATCGAGCGCTGCGCGGCGGTCCGGAATGATCAGTGTGGCCACCGAATTGAGCTTGCACAGCCCGTTCACATAGGAGTTGTATTCGGCGTTGCCGTGCGCGCGCAGAATGAGAAAATCTCCGCCATTGGCTTTCTGGCACATCCAGCGAAAGGCTTCATCCAGATCGGCGCCCCCGCCCATCATGGCAATACCGGGGGAAGGCTCGGTCTTGACGTCTTCTTTTTGGCCAATCCGAATGTACTTGTAGTGCTCGGCGTGTGCGGGATTGCAGAGCAGGAAGAGGAGGACTGGCAGCGAAGAAAAAAGACGAAGTAATTTATGGCAGATGGCACGATTTTTCATTCATCCTCCCGACGGACAGGGGCCATTAGGACTCCGGCAAACAAGTCAGTCAGCGATTGATCCTTACATGCCCAGGGGGCAGGCATCAATCTCCGAATGTTAAAATCGGCTGTGGCTGCCGACTCTCTTCGCCTGATTGCCGTGGACATCGACGGCACGTTGCTCAATCCCCAGTTTCAGATTTCTCCGGTCGATTTGGCCGCGCTGCGACGAGCCAACTCGCTCGGGATCGAGGTCATCCTGGTGACCGGCCGGCGGCACTCGTTTGCTTTACCGATCGCGCAGCAACTCGGCTTCGATCTTTGGCTGATTTGCTGCAATGGCGCGATCACGCGCTCATTGACCGGAGAAACTTTCCATCGCGACCTGCTGCCACAGGCCGTCTGCCGCCAACTGATGGGCGTGATGCGCGAATTTCGCGGGCAGACAGTCATTACATTTGACACGGATTGCAAAGGTGCGATTGTGGTTGAGCATCTGCGCGAGCTCGAAGGCAGCATCCAGCGCTGGCTGGAGAAGAATCTGGACTATATCGAGTTCGTCGTTCCGATCGAGAATGCTCTCACGTCGGACCCGATCCAGGCGATGTTCTGCGGGCCGGTTGCGCTGATGCAGCAGGCGCTCCGCGTACTGGAAACATGCGGCCTTCCCATTACAGTGTTGCGGACCGAATATCCGGGGCGGGATTTGTCGATTGTCGACATCCTTAATGCCGGCTGTTCCAAGGGCCACGCGCTGGAGCGCTGGACGAAATACAGGGGCATTGAGCGCGAGCAGGTCATGGCCGTTGGTGATAATTACAACGACATCGAAATGCTGGCTTTTGCGGGGCAACCTTATATCATGGGGAATGCGTCGATCGAGCTGCTGGAGCGGGGTTGGACGCGGACGCGCTCCAATGCCGAACACGGGGTAGCGGCGGCGGTTGAGGCTGTGTTGGATGGCAAGCCGCTTGTGCTCGTGGGGGCGGAGTAGAGAACGCACGGAGTAGAGAGTCTTAACGATTCGATGACGGGGGCGAGTCGCCCCCGTGACAGCCGGCAAGGTGCCGGCGCTACGGTCGGGTGACCACTACGTTCGGGTAACGATGAATCGAATCATGCTCAAACCGGGCCCAATCTTCGCGGCGCTCCTCTGCGTTGCGGCAGTGTTCTTGGTCGCCCAAACTGCCTCGGCTGCTGATATTGCCATCCTGCGCAACGGTTTCACGATTCGCCATGACCACCGCATCGTGATCGGCGAAATGACCCGGCTTTTTACTTCTGCCGATGATTCCAGCTTTACGGACATCGCAACATCCGAGATCACTGGGTTCGAGAAAGATCTGACACCACCTCCTCCGGCTCCCGCGACGACTTCGTTCCCTGCCACTGGTCCCGCTCGTATGCCCGCAGCTGCGCCGCCTCCCGTCGATTTGAATCAGGTTGTTAGTTCGGCAGGCGCGCAATACAAACTGGATCCGGATCTGCTAAATAGCGTGATTCACGCCGAGAGCGGATTCAACGTGCGTGCCCGTTCACCGAAGGGCGCTCAGGGATTGATGCAGCTGATGCCTTCGACGGCAAACACCCTGGGTGTGAACAATGTATTCGATCCGGAACAAAACGTCGACGGCGGCAGCCGCTATCTGCGGGAATTGCTGGAGCGATACAACTTCGATCTGGTGAAAGCCCTCGCGGCTTATAACGCAGGTCCGCAGCGCGTGGAGCAGTATCATGGCGTGCCACCGTTCCGCGAGACTCGCGCCTATGTTGCGCGCATCATTAAAGAGTACAACCGGAAGATAGACGCTCAGGAGAAAGCGGAGGCCTTAGCGAAGAAACACGCTGCTCCACAAACCGCGGCGCAAACCACGAAGGCTGCGCACCCCAAGTCCACAAAGTCTGCGAGTGACACCAAAAAGCAATCGGCAAAACTATCTTCCCACACGGCTTCGAGCGCGTCGCCACTGGCTTCGGCTCCCGCTCCCGACAGTTCTCCGCGTTGACCTCGCCTGGTCTCTCATTTACCTTCAAGTGGGCCCACAGCACAGCGCTGCGTTCCTACACGGATGAACATAAAGAAATGGTTGGCATACGCGGTTGTTTTTTTTGTCCTGATCGCGCTTATCTATCTTCAGTTTCGAACCTGGCGCAACTTTGATTGGGCTCTGCTGTTTCAGTCGCATCTCGCCTGGCGTCACATCGTGTATGCCATGCTGTTCACATACTTCGCCTATGTGCTCCGCGCGGTTCGATGGAAGATTTTTCTAAAACCGGTTCGCAGCGACGCGTCGGTTCTGGGACTGCTGCCGCCGACCGTCATCGGATTTACAGGACTAGCCCTGCTGGGGCGCCCCGGAGAGTTGATTCGACCCTACCTGATTGCGAAGCACGCGAATCTTAGCTTTGCTTCGCAGGTCGCCGTCTGGGCGGTTGAGCGAATATTCGATTTTGGCGGCTTCGCCGTTCTGCTGGTCTCAGCCATTTTCCTGCCGCCATTCGATCTGCACACGTTCACTCAAAATGCCACGCCTGAAATCAGGCACTGGATTCATCTCACAGGATATTTTCTGATTTTGCTGGTGCTCGGGCTGTTATCCGTAACTGTGATGATTTCCTATCGTGGCGAACGGATTGCTCAATGGGTCGAACGGCGCTTCTCCCATCTCTCCGAGGGCATGGGACATCGGATCGCGCACAAGATTCGGGAGTTCACGGTTGGGCTCAACACGATTCACGGGCCGTCTGAGTTCTTTCAATTGGCAGCCGTGTCGATACTGATGTGGGGCGTCATCGCATTGGCCTATGTGCAGGTGACGGCGAGTTACGGGGGGACGCTGGAAACCTTAAGCTCAACGAAGGTTCTTTTGCTCATGTTTTGCAGCATGCTGGGATCGATGGTGCAGCTTCCGGGAGTTGGCGGCGGATCGCAACTAGCCACGATCAGCGCCATGGATCATGTGTTCCACATCGTGCCCAAGGAACTGACCGTGAGTTGCGGCATCATGCTTTGGCTGGTGACATTCGTATCCATCGTTCCAGTGGGATTGCTGCTGGCACATTTCGAACGGTTGTCGCTGCGCAAGCTTTCGGAAGAGGCCGACGAGGCGGAGAAATAATTGAAGCATTGAGTCATTTAGACATTGAGTCATCGGGAGATTGGGCGTTGCCTTAAACGGTAGCGCATCGGCATGCTGGAAAGGATTTGCGCGAGGTTTCACATTTCCGTTTCATCAAGGATCGCACTTTTCACTCGGCTTGGGCTCGAATACTCCACTCCTTAACGCGCCTCAAGCAGAGCGCCGAGTGGATTGTGCAGGCGGTTAACAGAATAGGACCGAGAAGCATACCCGTGAGCGGAACATAGTCGCAGAAAGTGATAAATGTCTTGACGTCGAGCCAACTCAAGAAGGGTGCTACGAGGCCGGCAACCACCAACGGTCCGTAGAATACCCACGACAGCGCCGAGCCTGCGAGCCCGATCTTTGCGGCAACACCTCGCCGAAGCAGAAAAAGAACGGCTGCCCCCAGCAACGCTAGAGAACCCGCCAGGGATAGGCAATTCAGCAGATTTATCGGGGCGCCGTTGACCATGTTCATTAGCCCATAAAAGTTGTGCAGACCGGTCACCAGAGCCGTCAGCACGTATAGCGGCACCCATCTCATGCCAGCATTCTAACCGCAGTATCGTCGATTCTGATGGCTGGCAAGGAATCCGGATCACTCTCCTCGTCTGGGCACGAGCCCTCGCCAATGACTCAGTCGCTCAATGACTAAATGACCAAATGCTTCAATGACTAAATATCACAACTGCTACAATCAACGGTACTCTCCGACGCGCCATGAAATGCCCTTTTTGCGGCTTTGAAAACGATAAAGTAGTCGACTCACGCGAAAGCAAGGAAGCGGATTCCATTCGCCGACGGCGCGAGTGCCTGAAGTGTGAAAAACGCTTCACAACGTACGAGCGTATCGACGAGATTCCCTACATGGTGGTGAAGAAAGACGGACGGCGCGAGCGTTTCGACCGCCAAAAGGTACTCAACGGACTGATGCGAGCCTGCGAAAAGCGGCCGGTACCGATCAGTAAACTGGAGCAGATCGTCAACGAGGCGGAGACATTTGTGATTGAGTCTCCCGAGCGCGAGCGCAAGACCAGCGAGATTGGCGAGTTGATCATGAATCGGCTGCGACGCCACGACAAGGTCGCCTATGTGAGGTTCGCTTCTGTCTATCTTGATTTCAAAGACGTCGGGGAATTCATGAACGAGCTGAAAGACCTGCTGAAAACGAAAGACACGCCGGAAGCAAAGGGTAAGCCTAATCGGGTCATCGGGTGATCTGGTCATCGGGCCATCGACAATCAGAACCTGCCTCTGCATGGTTTTGCTTTTTCGATAACCCGATCATCCGATGACCCGATCATCCGATCCGATTTATGACGCATAAAGTAACTCTCATTCCCGGCGACGGCATTGGCCCCGAGGTCATTCAGGCCACCGTTCGCATTCTTGAAGCTACCGGCGTGAAATTCGAATGGGAGAGCTTCGCAGCCGGCAGCGAAGCCTTCGAAAAATATCATGAATACATTCCCAAAGAACTGACCGAATCGATTGAGCGGACGCGCGTCGGCCTGAAAGGGCCGGTGACTACGCCGATTGGGGGCGGCTTCTCCAGCATCAACGTGGAGCTGCGCAAAAAGTTCGAGCTTTTTGCGAATTTCCGTCCTATCCGCAATTTGCCGCATATCCCGACCCGCTATCCCGACGTCGATCTGATCATTGTGCGCGAAAACACAGAGGGGCTTTACTCCGGCATTGAACATGAAGTCGTCCCAGGAGTGGTCGAAAGCCTGAAAATCATCACCGAAAAAGCCTCGACGCGAATCTCTCGTTTTGCTTTCGAGCATGCCCGCAAAACGAAGCGCAAGAAGATTCAGTGCATCCACAAAGCCAACATCATGAAGCTATCCGACGGACTCTTCCTGAAATGTGCCCGCAAAGTGTCGAAGGAATATCCCGAAATTATCTACGGCGAGCACATTGTCGACAACACCTGCATGCAGCTGGTGATGAACCCTTATCAGTACGACATTCTGCTGCTGGAAAATCTTTACGGCGATATCGTCTCCGACCTGTGCGCGGGGCTGGTCGGCGGCCTGGGCCTTGTGCCCGGCGCCAATTTCGGGCACGAATGCGCCATCTTTGAAGCTGTGCATGGTTCCGCGCCGGATATTGCCGGAAAGAACATTGCCAATCCGACCGCCGTGCTGCGCTCTGCCTTGCTCATGCTGCGCCACATTGGCGAAGCCGAAGCCGCCTGGAAGATTCGCAACGCGATCGATCAGGTATATCGCGATCAGAGTAAGCTCACACGCGATGTTGGCGGCAAGGCTGGCACGTCCGAGTTCGCCGATGCCATCATCGAGGCGATGGAAGCGCCGATCGATCCGGCTCCCATGCCCGTGCCAACGGCCTGAACGCCTGGGTGGCGGACGGTGCCAGGCGTAGTTCTGGCCGGAATGATTATCCTCGCAGCGCGCACGTATCTGCTAAAATGCGGCGGTTGGAATGAAGATCGCACTTATTTAGCGCGGAAATCGCGCGCGTCGCAGGGGGCCCGTCCTGAAGCAAATCGAACTTCCATATAACCAGGGGTTGCACCGCTTCGCTGTTTTTACCGCATGCATCACTCTCATTCTGATCGTGGCTGGAGCGCTTGTTACCAGCAACGACGCCGGACTCTCGGTGCCCGACTGGCCGACTTCTTTTGGGTCCATCTACAAAATTCCACACATGGTTGGCGGCATCAAGTATGAACACACCCACCGCATGATTGCGGAATTCGTGGGGCTCCTGACCATTATTCTCGCCGTATGGACTTGGCGCGCCGAAAAGCGGCGCTGGCTGCGCATTCTCGGTCTGGCAGCGCTTGGAACCGTGATCGCTCAGGGAATTCTCGGCGGACTCACTGTGATATTTCTTCTGCCAGCTCCTATCTCAAGCGCACACGCCGCTGTTGCGCAGACCTTCTTTTGTATCGCGGTCTCGATCGCCGTTTTCACCGGACGCCGTTGGCTTCAGGAACAACCGCGCACCGAGTTCGACGCACGCCGGCCAACGTTGTTCACGCTCACTCTGCTCTCCATTTTTGTTCTCTACGTACAGCTCCTGCTGGGTGCTATGTTCCGCCATCATGGTTTGAGCTGGTGGCCGCATGTAGTCCACGCCGCGGTGGTTGCCATCGTTATTTCATGGACGGCAGTCCGCGCGATTTCCGCCTTTTCGAAGGTTGAGGCAGTCAAGCGGCCGGCGGTGATCATGCTCAGCCTGATGGTGGCGCAGCTCTGCCTGGGCTTTCTGGCCTTCATCACACGCGTCATGTGGGGGCGAGATGCGGCGCAACCGGAGCTGCCCATGGTGATCGCAACCGTCGTCCACGTTGCGGTGGGAGCGTTGCTGCTCGCCACCACCGTCGTGCTTGCCATACAGGTATGGCGGCATGTCCCGGTATCGTTCGCAGAAAGCGTGCCGGGAGGAGAGCGGAATCCAGTGGCCGCCTGAAACTTCTACAGTCTCGCGCATCATTCGGCGACAGTCCTGAAGCGTCGAATCGCGGATCGCAGGATGCGGCTCTGGCCTTGCTCGTCGTAGAATGAAGTTGTGGGCATCAACTCAACCGCGATTGACTTCGTAACCGATGAAAACCCCGCCGAGCCAGCGGGCCCAGCTATCATTCAAGTTCGCAATCTGGTTCACCGCTACCAGGACCGCGTCGCGCTGAATGGCGTCTCGTTCGAGGTGCGGCCAGCCGAACTGTTTGGCCTGCTCGGCCCCAATGGCAGCGGCAAAACGACGCTCTTCCGGATTCTTTCCACGCTCATGGTTCCCACGTCGGGCACGGCTGTGATCGCCGGTCTTGATGCAGTCCGCCAGCCCGGAGCGTTGCGCCGCCGCATTGGCGTGGTGTTTCAGGCCCAGAGCGTCGACCTAAAACTGACGGCACGCGAGAATTTGTGGCACCAGGGGCATCTTTACGGTCTGCGCGGCTCGCAACTTAACACGCGCATCGACGAAATTCTCACCCGCGTTGGATTGCTCGATCGCGCCAACGACAGGGTCGAAACTTTTTCGGGAGGCATGCAGCGGCGCATCGAACTAGCCAAGGGCTTGCTCCATCATCCGGAGGTTTTGCTTCTCGACGAGCCGACGACTGGACTCGATCCCGGCGCGCGACGCGACCTTTGGCAATATCTGGCGATTTTGCGCGACCAGGAACGCGTGTCCATTATTGTGACTACTCATCTGATGGAAGAGGCCGAACGCTGCGACCGGCTGGCGATTCTGAATGAGGGCAATCTGGTGGCGCTTGGCACTCCGGAGGAACTCACACGAGAGATTGGCGGAGACGTGGTGTTGCTCGAAGCACGCGACCCGGCATTGCTGGCTGGACAGATTCGCACGCGATTCCACATTGATGCCGCGGTACTCGACAAACACGTCCGCATCGAGATCGAGAACGGACACCGCTTCATACCCGATGTGGTGGAAGCGTTCCCAGGCGAGATTCAGTCGCTCAGCGTGAGCAAGCCGACGCTCGAAGATGTGTTCATCCACCGCACCGGGCACAGGTTCTGGAACGAAGAGGCCGAAGCCGCAGCTGAAAGCGGCAAGAAAAAGGCTAAGAAGAAACACTGAGAAATTGGGTGATTTGGTGATCGGGTAATTGTGTAATTTAAATGCCGGATCGCCGAAAGTTACAAATTGCTCAATTACCCGATTACCAAATTTCGAAATCATCTATGGCGACTCACAGTGCAACACTTCAGCCGATCGCTCCAACATCCGTCGGAGTCACGCTTCCCGCCTTCACACTCTGGTGGCGCGAAGTCGTGCGATTCTACCGGCAGCGCGCGCGGGTGGTTGGCGTCATTCTTTCTCCGCTTCTGTTTTGGATTGTCATCGGCTCTGGCTTCGGAACATCGTTTCGCTCAGGGCAGGCCGCCGGCCAAGGGCATTATCTGAATTATTTTTATCCGGGCACCCTTGTAATGATTGTGCTCTTCACCGCTATTTTCACAATGATGTCGGTGATTGAGGATCGCAACGAGGGTTTTCTGCTTTCCGTGCTGGTGGCGCCCGTACCGCGTGCAGCCATCGTGCTTGGAAAGGTGCTGGGCGGTACCACGTTGGCAGCTCTGCAAGGCCTGATCTTTTTGGTGTTCGCGCCCCTGGTGGGCGTACACATGACGATCGCTTCGTTCGGCCTTATCGTGTTGACCGTCTTTCTCGTGTCGTTCGCGCTGACGGCGCTGGGCTTTGCCATCGCCTGGCCCATGGATTCCACGCAGGCATTTCACGCAATCATCAATCTGTTCCTGATTCCTCTCTGGCTGCTTTCGGGTGCGCTCTTCCCTCTTTCCGGAGCTTCGGGATGGATTCGCTGGCTGATGTATGCCAACCCGCTGACTTACGGCGTCGAAGCGCTGCGCACGCTGATGTATCCCGATGCGCCCTCCGCCTTTTCGCTGACCTCTTGCATTCTGACGTTGGTTCTTTTCGCCCTTTTTATGTTCGGGCTCGCTTTTGTGCTCGCGAATCGGCGGACGACCAAGCCAGCAGCGTAGATCGATTTTGCAATTTTGCCATTGTGTAAGCTAAGAACTGGATCGCTTCGCGAGTTGAAATTACTAGATTGCCCGATTACAAAATTACAAAACCATGCCTGACGACCGACGACCAACGACCAATGACGCTCCTCCTCCGCTCGACATTCTTGCCCTTGCCGCGCACCGCGACGACATAGAGCAAACCTGCGGCGGCACTCTGCTCAAGATGGCCGAGCGCGGTTATCGCACCGGCGTTCTCGATCTCACCCAAGGCGAAATGGGAACGCGCGGCTCGGCGGAAGACCGCTCTCACGAGTCTGAGGAAGCTGCGCGGATCCTTAAGGTTTCCTGGCGCCACGCTCTTGATATTCCAGACGGCCGGGTTGAGAACACATGGGAGAACCGTATGAAAGTCGCGCGCGTGATTCGCGAAGTGCGGCCGCGCGTGCTGATTCTTCCCTACTGGGAAGGACGTCATCCCGACCATTACACCGCGTCGATCCTCGGCTACGAAGCCAGCTTTCTGTCTGGACTGGCCAAGCTTCCGATCAGCGATCAGCCGCGTCCTGCGAGCGGAATGCGCTCTTTTTATGACTATGGATCGGCGGGGATTGCGCCGCATCGCCCGTTCAAGATCATTTACGCCAGCCTTTATCGCGATGTGCGGCCCACTTTTGTCGTCGACATCACCGACCAGTTTGAGACGCGCTTCGCCTCGCTGATGGCATATAAGTCGCAGTTCACCGATCAGGAAGCAGGCAGCGGAATTTTTCCGGCACAGGCTGAGATTCGCGCGCGGATTGAATCAATGGCGCGCTTCTACGGAATGCTTGGAGGCGTGACTTACGCCGAACCATTTGTGCAAAAGGAAGTTGGGTTAGTCGATGATGTAATGGCAATTCCGGTGAAATCGATCTAAGAAATAAGGCGTGAAGTCCGGCGGGCCGTTTGGCACAGTAGGCGCCCCACTTAAGCCAACCAAGGGCTTGAGTGGGGCATGCAGTTCAGGCGCGAATCCTTCTACTCATCCTTAGTCTTCATCGCCGTCGTTGTCCGGTCCAGTTGGCTTGTGTACAAGTCCGGTGGCGGCGTCGGTGGTTTGATAGTAGGTTTCGAAAAAGTTGGCGGTATATGGTTTACCCGTTTCCGGATTGATACCCGGGGTAATCGCCGTAAACGGCAGCTTCGTCGAAGAGGTGAAGAACTCCCACAAAGGAACCACTTTCTTCCCTCCGTAAGAAGTGTCAAACGTATTTGAATCCGCGTAGGTATAGGGAGACGGTGCGATTTTCGTCCCCGCAGGATAGAAATTCTCTTCCGTAAACTTCAAGAGGCTGCCAAAATCATGCATCCACTCCGGAGGAATGTCCGCGTACTGGGCGAGCGTGGGTAACTCGTTACTACTAAGCGCACCCGAAACAGTTCCCGCCGTTGTGTACTCCGAAGCCACCAACAGTGGCACCCGAAAACCATAGGTATAACCGCATCCCCATGGATGCCCTTGGGTGTTCTTGCAGGTAAAACCTGTTTTTGTTTTCGTCCCAACATTCACGGGCGGCAGAACATGGTCATAGAAACCACCCCAGTCATCCCAGACCACGAAAACAGCCGTGGGTTCAACGCTGGTGCTGCTCGTGTCTTTTGGGTTGTCGCCCCAATAATCGCAGTTTTTACCAGTCGTGGGATTGACGCTATTGGCGGCGCTCTGGCCAATGGCATTCAGAATGACTGCTACCCACGAGGGTCCGAGATTCGGATAAGTTGAATCGGTTTGACCGGGGTGATCGGACCACGCCTCGTCGGGAGTGACCCAACTAATCTGTTGCAGGTTGCAGTTCTGAATATCGTTGAGGATCGGAGCTCCCGTCGCATTGCTACCACTCGTGGTCGGGAAGCTGACGTTATTGTACTCGTCAAGCCCAGTAGAACTATTTGGTCCGCACGCCGCCGGGGCCGTCCCATCTGCGTTTTGCACGATGGCATTTTGCGAGTAACACGTCTGCGTAATAGACTCGGGGGCATTCCAGATTATGCCCGGCTGCTGGGCATAGTATCTCCATGTGATGGCGCTCTTCAGTTTGTCGAGTCGCGTTGATACCTCGCTGGTTGCACTCGTGGAGACAGTGACCAGCGTGTTGCGGTCGTAACACTCAAAGCCATCTTGCAGGAATCCTCCAGGAGTCAAGTCCTCCACTGAGGTCTCGAGACCCGTTGGGTCAATCCAATCCAGGCCCGGTGCTGGCGCGGGCTGACCTGTCGTAGAAACCGCGTCGCATCCGCTCGTCAAAAAGCCGGGATTCTCCGAAACAAAGTAGTTGTAGTATGCGTCCCCGGGCCAAGTCGGCGCGGATGTGCCGCTGAAGAGAAACTGATGCGCCGGAAAGCTGGGCCCCTGGTTTGTCTGGAACATATAATTGGCCCAGCCATAGTGGGCAGCAAACGATAAATATGGCTGCACTATCCCTTGTTGAACTGCAATATACGGACTATAGAGAGGTGCAGTCGCGCCGTCGCACTTAGCCGTAGTTGAACCACAAACGGCCTTGGTACCAGTCAGGCACGCCCCGTTCATCGCTCCGCTGTTGTACTCAGTTTCAAAATCAAGGTGCGAATGGTCGCCGCCTCCACAGTCCAGGTTCGGCCACAATTGCAAGGTTGTACAGTTCGTGGAGGAGACGAATGCGTTAGGTCCTCCATTCGCCAGGTCAACTCCATTCGCGAATCCGTTAAAGCCGCCACACCCAGGCTTGCTGAAGATCGGAGCGCCTCCGAAGAGCGTGTCTGGCGTGCGGTTCTCTTGGATGATGAAGATAATGTGACTGAAGTGGGGCGGTGCCTTATAGGCCGGGCCGGTCGCCCATTGTGCATTCGCCGCTGCGCTCGTAAAGAGGGTTAGTAGCACGACTAGTCGAGGCGTCAATTTCGTCATAACCTTCTCCTCTTGGCATCTTGTTCCAGATTGTCCCACGCAACGTGAACCTATTGTGAAAAAACCGCGTCGGGAACCAAACAAAGGCCGGCCGTTTTATCCCGTCGTCCGCATAAGCCCGCCACTCTGACCGGCCGCCGCCTGCTACTCGGTGCCCCAGATATCTCCAATCACGCGCTGGAAGTTTGCTCCCAACACCTTCTCGATTACCGTCGCGGGCTGACCGCGCTTCGCAAGCTCATCGGCAATGACGTGCATGTGATCGGGACCATTCAGATCAGGAACGTAGGGATAACGATCCTCGCCCGGAGCTCCAATTCCCAACTGCTTTCGCCGTGCGATGTCCTGATCAAAAGCGGTTTTCTGCTCCGGCGTTAAAACTGTCTTCTGGATCGCTCCGTCCGAGCCTATGCCGACATGATCGGCGCCGCACACATTGATCGCATGTACAACATGGTCGAGCACATGCTCGCGCGTGGGAACAGTCGGCGACGCCACCACATACGCCATCAGATAGACACCGAAATAACCGCCGCGATCCGCCAGCGCCTTGAGAATCTCATCGGGTTTGTTCCGGGGATGCGCATAGACGGCGGCGCATCCGGAATGAGAAATGAGCACTGGCTTTCCGGACTGGGCAATGCCGTCGGAAGTTGTGCGGTATCCGCTGTGGCTTAAGTCGAGCGCCACCCCCAATTCGTTCATCTTCTTCACGGCAGCAGCGCCGGCTTTGCTCAGACCGGCGTTTCCGGGCTCAAGGCATCCATCGCCGAAGATGCTGCGATTGTTATAGGTGAGTTGCATGATGCGAACGCCGAGGCGGCGGAACGTCGCGATGCGCTCCGGTTTCTCTTCTAAAAACGCCGTGTACTGGAAGCCAGGCATGATTCCGATTTTCGATTTGCCCTTGGCGCGCGCGATATCGGAATGCTTGCGCACGATAAACAATACATCGGGATAACGATCGACCAACTCTTGCAAGGTTGCCAAATTGTCGATGGTGTCTTCAAAGCCGGGTGCAGAGATTGTGAAGTTAATCGCCGTGATGCCGGA
This sequence comes from Terriglobales bacterium, assembly GCA_049698855.1. Lineage (GTDB taxonomy): Bacteria > Acidobacteriota > Terriglobia > Terriglobales > Acidobacteriaceae > Acidiflorens. The sequence goes on along the minus strand of JBAVYO010000391.1, from coordinate 8,955 downwards.
CTGACGGACGGCGGCAAGAGTCTCGGCGCTGGGCGGCGTATCCAGGTCGGTAAATGGGGCGCAAAGCGAGTCAATGACGATGGCGTTCGCGTAGAGCGGCGATCGCGGAGAATCGGCGAAGGCTCGCGTGGCGAGCCGCGGGGCAAAGAACGCAGCCGCTGAGGCTCCGAGAAGCGAGAGGTTAAAGGCGCGACGATGCACAAGGATGCTCCTGCGGGATCGTAGCGCAGGAGCGATCTCCTGCCGAATCAGATAAGCGGGTCGTCTTATTTTGAGCCTGATTCAAGAACTATTGAACTGCAATGACGGGTAGTGGCCCACACGTGCACCCTTGATTACTACCTTGGATTCGCTCCCGGCCCCAGCCCCGCGCCATAGTATGCGGAGAGTGCCGTCTTTTCATCCTCCGTCAGCTGCCGGGCAATCGTACGCATTCGCACGTTAATGTCGTTCGTGCGCGATCCATCGGCAAAGCGATCAAGCTGCTCACGGAGATAACCGGCATTCTGCGTCGCGAGTGGAGGCGATCCTTTCACATAGGCGATGGGACCGTGGCACGACTGACAAGGTGGAATGCCGCGCTGGCCATCTCCGAAAACAATCAGGCGAATGGCAACGGTCGCACGCGAAGGGTCCTGCATGGCTTGCGGAAATGCACGGTTGTCCGCAGGATCACTCGCGGTAGGCAGCAGTGAGTAATACGCCGCTAAGTCGGCAGAATCGCGCGCCGAAAGTTTATCCGCTATTCCCTGCATGACCGGCGAAATCCGCTTCCCCGATCGAAAGTCCTGCATCTGTTTCCAGAACGATAACTGGTCGATGGCCGCCAGGTTGGGAACGCCAGCAGCGGAGCTGAATCCCTGTTCGCCATGGCAATGATTGCAGCGCCGGGCAAGGAGCAGCCCACGAAAGGCATTGCCGCCGGAAGCAACCGCAATCGTTTCATCCGTCCACGCCACATCCGAGGGCACGCGAAGCGGAGGCTCGGAATTCCGCGGTTGCGCGAAAGTGGCGCTTCCCGGCAACAAGAGTGCGATGACCACCAATAGACGCGCGGGCGCGCCGAAATGGGGGACTACGATTCGCAGGCGCGAAATCCAACTAGCGTGGCCCACAAGTCCGCCTTTCGTCGGGAAACAACGAAGAAAACTCATCGCGCGGGACCACTTCGAGTTGCCCTCTCATCGCATAGTGGCCAGCTCCGCAGAACTCATGGCATGGGATCTTGAACACACCTGGCTTATCAAAGGTCAGAGTAGCTTCTGTAACCGCGCCGGGCACGGCTCTGATGCCGTAACCGGTGCCCATGAAGCTCAGGAGATGTACGGCATCGGCACTGGTAACTCGAAAACGGACGGGAACTCCGGCCGGGACAACGATGCACTGCGGCACAAAAACGAATTGCTGTGCAATCATGCGCACGGTAAGTGAATTCGCTGAATCTTGCGCCGTTCCCAGATTGCTTTCCACGAATTCTCCCCGCAGATGCAACGTAGCGGGGTCGGGCCCTTGTCCACCGCCCAGGAAATGCCAGACGGGCAAGTCCACCTCATAGTAGCGAGTGGACAAAATTGCAAGTCCAACCAGTGTCATTGCCGCTGCGAACCCGATCTTCTTTTTCATTGGAGTGCGGATTGGACACAGATTATACGTCAGGATGCGCTCTGTGTACTTGGCGGAGTGCAATCCAATGTGCAACCCAGCGAACTACACGTAAGGTGCGGATTGAATGTGGGGACACGACAGCGCACAGAGGAAGCATGCACTCAGCCCGAGTTCTGGGAGTCGCTGCTCTCGTCAATATTCACAGGCCGTTTGGGCGTATACTTCCCGTAAATTTAACCTGTTCTGCCGGCCGGCGCACGTGGGGACGAGCGCACTGCCTGATGCGGCCTTTGCCGCGCCAGCAACGGCATAACCTTCACGATTTGCCAACAACTTACCGCCAGGAGGCATTCCATGGCGACCATTACAACCAAAGACGGCACGACTATCTATTACAAGGACTGGGGCAAGGGCCAGCCCATTGTCTTCAGTCACGGGTGGCCACTTACGGCCGACGACTGGGACGCGCAGATGATGTTCTTCGGCCAGCATGGCTATCGAGTCATAGCGCATGACCGGCGCGGGCACGGCCGTTCCACTCAGACGTGGGATGGTAACGATATGGACACTTATGCCGACGATCTCGCGGCTCTTACTGAAAAGCTTGACCTTAAGAATGCGATTCACGTTGGCCACTCGACCGGCGGCGGAGAAGTCGCGCGCTATATCGGCCGTCACGGCTCAAAACGCGTAGCGATGGCTGTGCTCATCAGTTCGGTGCCGCCGTTGATGGTGAAGACGGACAAGAATCCCGGTGGCCTGCCCCTCTCGGTCTTCGACGACCTGCGGGCCCAATATACGAAGAATCGGCCGCAGTTTTACAAGGACATTACGCTCCCCTTCTATGGTTACAACCGGCCCGGCGCAAAGATTTCAGAAGGCATCCGTGAGAAGTGGTGGCTTCAGGGCATGATGGGCGGCGTGAAACCGCACTACGACTGCATCAAGGCTTTTTCCGAAACGGATTTTACCGAGGACTTGAAGAAGATTGATGTACCGACGCTCGTCATGCATGGCGACGATGACCAGATCGTGCCCATCGACGCGTCGGGCCGCATGTCGGCGAAGATCGTGAAGGGCGCGACGCTGAAGGTGTATCCAGGCTTCCCACACGGAATGCCAACAACCCACGCCGAGCAGATTAATGCCGACCTGCTCGCGTTTGTCGAACAACGAAAGCAAGCGGCTGCTTAGACAACTGAGTTAACCCGATAACTTGCAACACCCCACCGTTGCCCGCCCGTCATAGACGCAGTCCCGGCCGAACTCAAAGTACTGGACTGGCGCGACGAACTGACAAGTAAGTAACAGGAACAGCGGCCGGAGTTACTAACCCACTCAAGCCGGCACGCGGCTTGAGTGGGTTCACCATCTATAACGGGGCAGGCGCTGCTCAAGCCGCACGGTCGGCAAAGTGTCTTTCTCCCGGCACGACCTTGTTTAACCGGCGTGCGGCCAGACTTACCATCAGGCGCGCGTTGCCGGTCAGGATCATGCTGATTCCGACCAGCGTGCCAATCACCCACGCGGAGCTATTGGGCCACTGTCTCCAGACCAGGACACCGAGAAACAGCGTGACAATGCCATTGAGCAGGATCCAGCCCGCGCCGCGCATACTTCGGTTCCCGAAGTACACGACCAGATCGATCGCTCCTTCCGCCACAAAAAAGCAGGCCAGCAACAGAGTAAAAGACGCAACTCCAAGCACAGGATGCATCACGAAGTAAAGGCCTGCGGCCAGATAAAGGACCGCAACCAGCAGCTTCCAGGCAATGCTGCCCGCTCCATGGGAGCGGAAGGCATGAATGAACTGAAACGCGCCACTGAACACGAGGAGCCAGGCCAGAATAAGCACCACACCAATCGACGTTGCCAGAGGAAGCGCGATGGCCAGCACGCCGAACGCGATGAGCAGTATTGCCCATACGATGGAACCGCCCGAACCGAGAGAAGCAATGGAGTCTTGAGCCATGATTCACCGCCGTTGAGAGTTGGATGATACCGACGACGAAGCGCCCCACTACAGAAGGATGAAATTAGGTGGAGTATACATCAGCGGGCTCAAGCGCGGCCATTGGCCAATAAAGTCGGCGGCGCGACGGATCAAGATGCAGCATTTGCCGCCGCGAAGCTGGAGGGCTGGACTTCGCGTTCAATTGTGCGAGAGAGCTTGTCTTGCGCAACCTCGAGATCGTAAGAGGATTGGAGATTGAGCCAAAAACCAGGGGTAGTACTGAAGTAGCGAGCCAGGCGCAAAGCGGTATCGGGAGTAATGCCCCGGCGCTCGCGGACGATTTCGGCGATTCGCGTAACCGGGACGCGGAGATCAAGCGCGAGCCGATTCATGCTCAGGCCGAATGGTTCCATGAAGTCGGCGCGCAGAATTTCGCCGGGATGGATGGGGGAAAGAAGTTTCTCGCGCTTGGTCTTTCCGCTCTTAGCTTTTTCGTGCATGGCCTTAGATATCTCTTTCGTCTGGGTGTTTCTAGTGATAGTCCACGATCTCAACTTCGTAAGCGTCGCCCTCTCGCCACACGAAGCAAAGACGCCACTGATCGTTGATCCGAATACTATGCTGGCCTTTTCGGCCGCCATGCAATGCTTCCAGGCGATTGCCGGGCGGGGCGGCCAAATCGCGCAATTCGGTGGCGCTGTCCAATTGCCGGAGCTTTCGCCGGACGATGCGCTCGATGGCCTGAAAGCGGCGGCTCGGCTGCCGGCGGTGAAGTCGCCCGGTTTCGGCGCAGCGGAACGACTTGATCACGATTTGAGCGTATACTGTTTAGCGTTTAACGTCAAGCAGTAAACGAGCGACTTAGCACGAATTGACCGCATGAAGGATTCCGAGATCGACTACTCGGACATTCCACGGCTGGACAAGACCTTTCTCAAGAAGGCAACGATGGCATAGCCGCCGGCGAAAAAGCAATTGACGATTCGGCTCGGTGAGGGCCTGCTCGATTAGCTAAAGACTCATGGCAAGGGTTACCAGACGCGCATCAACCGCATTCTGCGTGTGGTAATGGAGGGTCAACCGCCGCGGACAGTGGAGCGGTAAACTGGCGGTAAGCCCTGCTCAGGCCAACAAAGGCATGGAGTAGGGCTGCCTTCATTTCAAGCAGTCGTTTCTCTCTGCAACACGGTCAGCAACCGATCGGCGTGAGCCGACGCGGCCCGAACAAGAACAGGGTCGACCAGTTCAAGCAGGTCGAATCCGTGTTTCGTCTTGTGATATTCGCCCTTCGTTTTCGTATTCTTCGATGCTCGCTTTAGTGCGTTGAACACATCTTGTTTGGATATCAGTTCAATGTTAGGTTGCCCTGGCAATGAACCGGCTGTAAAGCCCTGGCCGTAGTAACTAGCTAGCGCCTGGCGGTCGGCGAGGAACCATGATTCCATGACCTGAACCATTAGATGAGCTTGCTCGTCGGTGGCTCTAACGGGCGGTTGCCACTCGTCGCCCTGCCTGCCTGCGAGGTGCTCCCACGGAGCACCCACAACCGCTTCCTCCGAGTCCACAAGCAAGATATTGTAGTCATTAACATTTTGCTTCAGCGCCAAACAGAAATCCTCAAAAGCATTCCTGCGGCTGCCTGACGCGATGACGCGAAAAGATCCACGCGGTATCACCTTCTCGAAGAACGTGCGAAAAGCTTGGCGGCAGCCGCTCTTAGTGCTGCCCTGGTGCCCGCCCTCTACAAAGATCACCACGCTCACCAGCGGTTGCCCCCTATCTGACCAGTGTGCCAAAGCTGCCCCAGCGTGTATCTCTTCAGCCAATCCGAGAGCTGGTCACTATCCAGCTGTTTTAGCACCGATGACCCGTTATGCTTCTCGCACACAATGACTGCCGCAGCGACGTCCGAAAGCTCATCAACCAGCGCATCCGAATGGGTGGTCACCACCAGTTGCATGCGCTCAGAGGCGCTCCGCAGAAGGTTCGCAAGAGGCCGGATGACGTCCGGATGTAAGCCCAACTCCGGCTCCTCTATGCAAACCACCGGCGGGGGGTCGGGGTGTAAGAGAATCGTCAGAAGAGAGAGCCATCTGAGCGTGCCATCGGAGAGACGCGAGGCGGTTATGCTAATTCCGCCCTCTTCCTCGAGCCTTAGGTCGACGAGTCCCCCAACGATTTTCGTGTAAATGTCCTCCGCGCCCTCGTAGAACATTTTGAGGTATTTAAGAAAATCCGTCTTCGACTCTCCACGGAGTCTATTCAGCATGAGACCCAGGTTGCTAATGTCTTCTTCTAGGAAATCGGTCTTAAGCTCGGAACCATACAAATTTCTAACTCCAGAGTCGGGTCCGAAGTCCCAGTTCCTGTAAAGCCTGAAGCTCCCAAAAAAGCGGCCCAAATACGTCACTTCGGGGTATTGATCTGGATCTTGTCGCTGAGAAAGTATTGACTGCTGGGGGTTTACTTCTTCGCGGCGAAGGTGTCGTTGCTGATCGGACACGTTGAGTACGGGGCGGCCGCCATTGTAGTCAAAGTAAAGATACGGCTGTTCATGACCGACGTCCGGCTTCTCGTTCTCAATTCGCTCGTCTACTATTTTGAGCAACGGTCCAACTTTGGTAAAGGCGAGCCTATAACGAATTGTGCGGTTAACGCCAGACGGGCTTGAGATCGCTTCGATTGTCGCAGTGGCAGGCCTCGGGCTCCCTTTCCAGAGCAGCTCGGAGATTCCACCGCTGTCGGCCACTTCGGCGGCAAAGTCCTTCGGCGTGCTTCGAAGCAGTCCGATAGTCTCTATGAGGTTTGACTTCCCCGACCCATTCGGCCCGATAAGCACATTTAGATCACCAAGCTCGATTCTTGGCGAGTCTTCGCCAAAAGAGAGTAGGTTCTGAATATGCAGGCTCTTGATGGCGTTTTTCTTCATAGCTGATTAACGTTGTGCTGCTTCAAGACGTAATATCGCATCCCGCCGAATTTTACACCGAATCCTCCCTGGCTGGGCTTATGCGAGAACTCCGCCGTATAATACATGGTTCCTTATATCGTCGACGGGCATGGCTGCTGCCGCTCTGGTCCTACCCCGACGCACAGGAGATTTCATCATGGCTACTCTTACCGAACCTGCCGTTCATGACGCTCACAACCAAGCTCCAACCAACGTCAAGACGCGCACCGAATCCGACTCCATGGGGAAGATTGAAGTCCCTGCCAACGTTTATTGGGGGGCGCAGACGCAGCGGTCACTTTTGCATTTTGATATTGGGCGGGACGTGATGCCTCCGGAGCTGATTCGGGCGTTTGGCACGCTGAAGAAGGCTTGCGCGCTGGTGAATCAGGATCTGGGAAAGCTGCCGGCGGACAAGGCGAAGCTGATCACGCAGGCGGCCGATGAAGTGATTGCCGGCAAGCTGAATGACCAGTTCCCGCTGCGCATATGGCAGACGGGCTCGGGCACGCAGACCAATATGAATGTGAATGAGGTCATCTCGAATCGCGCGATTGAGATTGCGGGCGGCGCGATGGGATCGAAAAAGCCGATTCATCCCAACGATCACGTGAATATGTCGCAGTCGTCGAACGATACGTTTCCGGCGGCGATGCATATTGCGGCGGCGTCGCGGGTGAAGAACGATTTGATTCCGGCGATCAAGACGGTGCGCGATGCGATTGCGGCGAAGGCGAAGGAGTTTGATTCGATTGTGAAGATTGGGCGCACGCACTTGCAGGATGCCGTGCCGCTGACGATTGGTCAGGAGTTTGGCGGGTGGGCGAGTTTGCTGGAGCGCGACATAAAGAGGTTGGAGCAAGCGCTGGACGGCCTGTATGACCTGGCAATTGGCGGCACGGCGGTGGGCACGGGGCTGAATACGCATCCGGAGTTTGCGGAGCGGGCGGCGGCGAAGATTGCCGAGCTGACGGGACTTCCCTTCCGGTCGCATCCGAATAAGTTCGCGGCGCTATCGGCGCACGATGAGATTGTGTTTGCGCAGGGCGCGATGGAGACGCTTGCGGCGTCGTTCATGAAGATTTCGAACGACATTCGCTGGCTGGCTTCGGGTCCGCGGTGCGGCCTCGGCGAGCTGGTGATTCCGGAGAACGAGCCGGGATCGTCGATCATGCCGGGCAAGGTGAATCCTACGCAGTGCGAAGCGATGACGATGGTCTGCGTGCAGGTACACGGGGCGACGGCGGCGGTGGGCATGGGCGGATCGCAGGGCAACTTCGAGCTCAACGTGTATAAGCCGGTGATCATTTATAACTTCCTGCACTCGGTGACTTTGATTACCGACGCCTGCCACGGCTATGTCGAATACATGATTAAGGGCATTGAAGTGGATAAGGCGAAGGTCGACTGGTATGTGAAGAACTCGCTGATGCTGGTCACGGCGCTAGCTCCGAAGGTGGGATACGACAACGCGGCGAAGATTGCGCATACGGCGCACGTCGAGCACTCGAGCCTGCGCGAAGCGGCGGTGAAGCTCGGGCATCTTACAGTCGAGGAATTCGATGCGCTGGTGAAGCCGGAGAAAATGACGAGACCATGACTTATCGGGTGATCGGGTGATCTGGCCATCAGGGGATTAAAGGTCAAACCATACGCTCGTGTCGTACGTCACTGACCCTCTCTTCGTCGCTCCATAGAATTCGAGCGATAGAGGGAGAGTCCTCATGAGAATCGTACGATTACTTTCTGTGGGATTTATTGTTGCTGCTGCGGCCTTGCTGATGATGGCTGCGCATTGGAACGCCACGCCGACTTCCGTTTTCGCCGCAGATCAGGCTGCGGCTGCTATTAAGCCGATTGGCAAGCCGATCACCATTAAGCCACCGTTGGGTCTGCCGATGGTGCCGATACCAGCCGATAATCCTCCGACTGCCGAAACTATCGCGCTGGGACGCCGCCTGTATTACGATCCGGTGCTTTCGAGCGACAATACAATCTCGTGCGCGTCGTGCCATTCGCCGGAGACGGGATTCACCGACCGAAACTCGCCGTCGCTCGGCGTCGGCGGCAAGAAAGGGACGCGGCACTCGCCGACCGTCATTAACTCGGCATACAACGAACTGCAATTCTGGGATGGGCGCGCGGCATCGCTAGAAGAGCAGGCCAAAGGGCCGATTGCCAATCCGGTTGAGATGGCGACGACGCACGCCACCGTGGTCGCGCGGCTGCAGGCCGATCCGAAGTATGTGGCGCTGTTCAAGCAGGCTTGGGGGACGGACAAGATCACGATTGACCTGGTTGTGAAGTCGATTGCCTCGTTCGAGCGAACGGTGCTTTGCGGTGGCTCGGATTTTGACCGCTTCCTTTATGGGCATGACAAGTCGGCGTTGTCGGAATCGGCGCAGCGCGGATTGAAGCTTTTCACTGACCCGAAGAAGGGCAACTG
>JBAVYO010000390.1:0-7610 GCA_049698855.1 Terriglobales bacterium | reverse complement strand
GGCGAAAAACAATGGACTATGCGGCCGTTTCCTCGGCGGGACTGTCATCGGGTTCCGGATCTTCCGAAGCGGCTTTCTCAGCGCGGTCCAGCTTCAGGATCGAAGCGACCCGAATTTCCCAGACGCGCTCTTTCGCGTCCGTCTTCTTGCTGTCGTACTCCCGGCTTCGCAGTTCGCCTTCCACCTGGATATGCGCGCCTTTGGTGAGCGTCTTGGCGAACTCCGCGAGCTTGCCGAAGACGACGCAACGGTGCCATTCGGTGTGCGAGATGTACTTGCCATCCTTCTTATAGGAGGACTTGGTCGCCAGCGAGAGCGTGGTCAGGCTGCGATTGTCGTTCGTGCGAACTTCCGGGTTGCTACCGAGGAATCCGATGAGGGTTACTTTGTTCTTTATGTGGAATTGGGGCGGTTTTGCCAGCGCGATTTGCTGCGCCGCCCCTGGTTCCCAGGTGCCCGTCGACGCAGATGTAACGATGAGTTGGATTAGCATTGTTCCTCGCTTTCACTGGCGAGCATGGCCGGTGCCGCTTCGATTTGCAGGAGACGGTCTGGGGTCGGCACATCTTGAAGATTTGCGATGAGCTTTTCGTAAGCGGCCAGACCCTCTTCGACCGCTGCCAGTTCAGGCCCAGAGAGCGGGATTTCCTGTCGCAGTCTGAGCAGATTGGTTTGCGCTTCCAGCATTTGCGCGCGCGTGGATTCTTTCGCCACATAGAACGAACATTGCGCACAGGCCATGCGGTGTGGACATTGATCGAAGAAGTCGTAAGTGCAGTACCCGTGGCCGAGATCGAAGAACTTCCACGCTTCCTGGGCCGCCAGTCCTTTGCGGACTACATCCTGATCGATCAGCACCTCGATTGCGCGGATGTTCCGCTCGAAGTAGCCCGCCTTTTCGTATGACTTGGTCAGCTTCGACGGATTGATCTTTGCGTAGTGCTGTGTCGATGACGGATTCTTGTGTCCCAGCCACGCCTGGACCTCGAAGAGCGACATCGGTTCGCGCGCATTGAAGAGCTGCGTGGCGATGGTACTGCGCGCCCGGTGACTGGTGATGCGGCCACGGAAATCCTTGTTTGGGATGCCCGCCTTGGCGCACAGCGCGGGGATCAAGACTTTGTTGAGGTAGTTGTAGCCCAGCGCCCTGGAGCGATACGCAAAAAGGTAATCGGCCTGCTCGCCCGTCTTCGGATCGATGATTTTCCTTTGCGTGGGCCGTTCTTTTTCCCACGCTTCGATCATTTCGCCAACGATCGTGTCCACCGGCTTTGTGAACGCCGTGCTGGTCTTGTTGACCGGGATAGACAGCAGACAGACGCGTTCGCCCGGAGCATTTTCTTGCCAACGAATACACCCCAGCCGAAGCCGCCGGATTTCATCCCAGCGCTGTCCCGCGAACAGCCACACCACCGATAACGCCCGCACCAGCGACAGAGGATAGTAGTGATTTCCGCCACGGTGTGGGTGGCCCTGAACGGACAGGTCCGCTGCGGTGAGGTTCAACCCAGCCCAGATCAGCTTGGCCCATACGTCATCGGGTAGAACTCGCGGATTGACGCCGATGAGCGCTTGCAGGGAGCGCGGAGGGCGGAACGCGACATGTGGATCAAAAGACCGTGGAATCGCCTCCCAGTACTGCAGGTCGCGGAAGAAGGTCCGCATTGCATAAATCACACCAACCCTGGCGCGCGCGCTCATTGGTTTGCCGGAGTCAGGAAAACGGCGCGCCGTCGAATCGAGCGCCCATTCACAGCACTTCAGATTCACGCACATCACCACCGCCTCAGCGGCAACAGTGCGGGTCCATTGTGCCGGGCTGTCGATCTGCGGGCGCGTCGCTTGAAGCCATCGTCCCACCGAGAGAAGCTGATAGTACATGCGAAGCCGGCAACGGGGAGATAGGGTCGCTGTGTCGTGCCAGTACCGAACAAGGCGAGCCCATTCAGGAGAGACGTCGGCGACAATGACCTCAGGTGCGGCGTGTATTAGCTTCGACCGTAATCCGAGCCGGCGAACAGGCTGATCGATGATTCTCTCCGACACCAGCAAGTGCGACAACGCCACCACGCACTTCTCCAACGCGACCGTACCAGTCTGTTTTTGGACTTGGAGCAGAGCGGCCTCGGTGATGTCTTCTATTTGCGGCGACCGTGCGATCAGCAACAACTGGGCCAGCGTGAGCGGCGCCAGCCGCTGCGTGCGTGCGCGATACCCCAGTTCCTGCAGCCTGGCTTTGACCTTCCTCTCGGTCGCCTTGAACGCCTTGAAGCCGAACACCCGGCGCGCCAGACATGAAAAGACCTGCCGCCGTTTGGGGAAGCTTGCAAGCTCATCAAAACCCCGCAGCAGGAAGGCCGCTGCGATGATGCGATTGCCGTCATACCTGCGGTGCTCAACCAGTTCGATCCACTCCGCGTCTGTCCATGCCCACAGAGTGCGGTCCCGGCGTCCCATCTCTTCCAGCAGATAAAAGACGAGAGACCGACGCTTGGGTCCCTTGAACTCGATGTGGTCGAAGGCATGGTGCAAGGGACACGCGAGCCGTTGCACGGCATCGAGCGACGGCTGCCGCGTCTTGCTCGTCTTGATCCGCAATGGCAGTTCCACCGTGAGGAAACGACGCTCCCTGGCCGTCAGGCCATGTGCCTGATCGTATCCAGTTGCGTCGATCGGCCAGGTCCACGTATCTGTTGTTTTGTGCACGCTCATTGAAACAGCCTCCCCATTGTTTCCAGCCGTTGTTGATGAAGCTGCGCCATCGTGGCGTTGAACTTTGCGGCCAGGTCGCGCGCGCTCAGATGTACATAGATCATGGTGGTCTCTATGCTGCGATGACCGGCGAAGGTCGCGATTTCGTGAATGTCCCAGTCCGCTCGCGCCAGATCGGTCAGACACAGATGGCGCAGGGTGTGAGGCGTGAAGCCAGCGGCTCCCGCACGCTTTGCGATGGCGGTGACGATCTTGGACCACGCCCATATCGAGACGGGTTGTGCGCGGTTGCGCGGTGACTGCGACAGGAACAGTCGCCCGTGCTGCCGGCTTAGTGTGCGGCGGTGATCCAGATACTGGCCATATAGCTCATCCGTTGTTACCGAGTAGGGCAGGACACGCGACCTGCGGTTTTTGGTGGTCTCGGCGCGGATGCGGATGGTGCGACGAGATGGATCGATGTCGCCAGTTTCAAGCAGACACAGCTCTTCGCGTCGAAGCCCGGCATCGTAACTCATCGCCAGCATCAGGCGGTTACGAATAGGCTCTTTCGCGGTCTCGCCGAGAACCCGGCACCATTCTTCCTCGGTCGGGATCGTGGGCAGCTTATGCTCGCGCTTCACCAGTGGCCGTGACGAGCGGCCCTCACCATGGCGATACCGATTCCTCGTGCAGCGTCCCTCCTCCACCAAGAAGTCGTAGAACATGCGCAACGTCGCCAGATGCTGCTGGACCGTCGCATTCGCCATGCGGATGTCCGGTTCCTCTGGCGTAGCAGACGGCTTAACTAGGTCGCGAAGATAAGCGCCGACGATTTCCTGGCCGATCTCGTGGGGCTTTTTATCACACATGCTGAGGAATCGCAGGTATCGCTCCAAGTTGCGGCCATAAGCATCTAGCGTGTTGAGGGCCAGCCCACGGCACGCCTGAAAGCCAAGCCAGGCACGGGCATCCTTCTGACCTGAAACAAGTGGAACACGGTCCCATTGGATCTCGCTGATGAGTTGGTTGGACTTCACTCTGTTCTTCTCCACGGCGTGATTTGCCGACCGAGCGCGCCGCCTGGGCCGCCGGTCGACAGCCAACTCATCGTTACATCTGCGTCGACGGGCACCTGGGAACCAGGGGCGGCGCAGCAAATCGCGCTGACTAAAACCGCCCCAATTCCACATAACTGATAGATACATAATCGTGTCTCCGTTTGTTGAATTTCCCGTTGTTGCTCGGGTCATACAGGGCGAAGCCTAGCGAGTGGGCCCGGCTCCCAAGGCCGAAGGTCTGCTTTCTCGGAGGGGCTCGAAAGAAGTTTGCGCGGCGCTCTTTGCCGCGCTTTGCAAACTTGTTTTGGGAGGAACCGAGACCCCGAAGGGGCGCATTATGCGAAGCAGAAGACCGAGTGCCGCCGGGCGACGGAAAGGCCCCGAAGCGGTGACCGAGCAAAAGACGGGATACGTAACGGCAGACACGCGCCAGAACAAAGTTCTCGTCGGTCGATTGGCTGCGGAAGTTCGCTTCCATCGCAGTCGGAATCGAGCAGGCGTATCCGCTGCAAGAAGGAGGTAATTCGACACCGCCGTTGCGCGTCGGTAGGTCCGCGTTAGCCCGTTCCACAAGGCACGGGGACAGGTGGGAAAAGCCAGCCGGATTGGCAGCAAGAAACGACATAGATAAGCCTTTTGCAGCGTCGGCGAGTCCTCATCCTTAGCTGAACGCCTGGTCGGCGCGGAAGCGCACGATGGTCAGCCCGAGTGGATTCACGGACAACTCATTGTTTTTCACGTTCTCGCGGAAGACATAGGTAACGCTGGCGGTCCATCGCTCCCGCTTGAGTTCAGAGTGATCCGCCGGATTGCTATAGACCTTTTCGAACTCGATGCGTGCCGAATAGGGCGACTGCCGCAGGTCGTCGAGGATGACGTTCTTAATCTCCACATCGACACATGGCAGAGTGCTGTCCTTGATGTATGTCTGGATGATGTTGTCGCGGCGTTCTTGGTCGATCACTGCGCGCTGCACGTCGCTATTGAGGAAGTACAACGAACTGGTCTGATCGCGCTCGATGGTGTAGCGGTTGCGGCTGAAATAGAGCTCCGCCCAGCGGGAAAGGTAGTATTTGTTTTCCGCTTCTTGAGGTCGGTATTGGAAATTCCGATAGTCGATGGCCTCGGCGTGGCCCACGTCGTTAATTCGAACGATCATGGGGTGCATGTCGGCGAGCGCCTTCTGGCTCTTGTAGGTAAGCGCCGCCAGCGCGAAACAAACCGTCGCGAGCACCAGAATGGTCACCTTCAGATAGGTGTTCATCACCAACGGATCTCCGTATTGTTCCAGGTAGCGCTCCGCGGCGCGTGTGATTTCAGGGGTGGCCTTGATTTCTGCGTTCATCGCCTTTGCTTCTGTATTCATTTGGCTCTCGTTTCCCGGTTTGCCCAGCGCGGATTACAGCGCGGCCCGCACCGCCATTGCGACCATGCCCAGGCCGCCACCATGCCCGCCACTGCTGCCGAATAGGCTGTGCGACATGGCCGGAATCTTGAAGAGAATGTAGACGTTGACCAGTACGAGAAGGATCAGAAGCGGCAACGTCTGAACCAACGTTGCCGGGTCCGAAATGCTCTGTCCAAGTTGGATGTAATAGTTCGTCAGTACATGAGACAGAACATTCATCGTGGCGGCGGCGATGACCTTGTAAAAGCTGAATCCGAGATATGCTTTCAGCCAACCCCAAAACAGCCAATCGAGCTTGTCGAAAACAAGAAACGGGATGAAGATCGGTCCGAGCAATCCGACGATGGTGGCCGCGATGGCGCCGTAGGCCAGGATGGCCGAGACGATTGCGGCCAGAAGAGCCAAGAGGAACTGCACGACAAAGTACACGATGGAGTAATACGGCGACATAATGCTGGTCAGCAGCGACGGCCCTGTTTTGGAAGATACGGCGTGGATTTCGTTCAGCATTGTGGCCGACCCGTCGGCCCCAATGAGGTTCACGAGGTTCGTGGCGCCACCGTCGATGAAACTCTTGATGGAAAAGCCGAGGCCGGGGATGGAGCTGTCGTAATAGTTCACCATCGCAAAGGCGAAGGTGAGCAGCATGAAGAGGTTGAGGAACCTCCCCATGCTGAATCCGTCCCCGCCGTGCGCCGATGCCAGCGCCTCCTGCACGCCGAACCAAACCACCATGATGGTTGCGAGCGACAGGACGATGTGAATCCCCATCGCAGTAATCGAGGGTGCCGCCGTGGCTGCAAGCGACTGGCACGCCTGAGCGATAAAGTCGAACAGACCCATAGTTCTCACCTTTTTCCGTTCTTTTGCTGTCTGTTCCTTGCGCCGATTCAGTACGCTTGCGTAAGGAGATTGGTCGCGCCGCCGCTGGTTGTGGCGACGTTCGAGTTGTAGTAGCTTTCGTATCCCGACGAATCGCGAAATGCCGATTTCATCGCGTCCTGCTGCTGCTTCTGAGCGACGATTTCCTGTAGTGCAAGGTTGGCGTTCATCTGGTTCGCGTCCTGCTGGGTTCGCAGTTGCAATAACAGGGCTTGATTGATGCGCTGAAGGGTGGCCATGATGGTTTGCTGAGTAGCATCCTGGCTCTGTGTTGCGGCCTCCAGATTCGTGATATCGGTTTGCCTTGCCGCCTGATTGGCGCGCATTGTCCCGAGCATTTGCAAGTTGTTGCTCATGACGGAATCACCGATGTCCACGGTGGCTCCCTGAGCGGCGACTTGCTGCTGTCCCGCATAGCTGGCGCTGTTGTAGCCGGGAATGATCTTCGTTGTACTGGGCACGCTGACCTGCTGGTAGGCGGATGTGGCCCCGTTCCCGGTGTTCGCCGAATTGAGCCAGCCCATCGAGTTGCCGTAAGTGTTCGAGATCTGTTGCAGCATTCGTAGGTCGGTGGTGGGAGATAAGAACCGCCGATAGAGCATCGAGGGCGCAAGAATCATCTGGTGCACAAGGCTGTACTGCTGCTTGGCGACGTTGTAGGCCTGTAGCGCCGTGGTTGCAATTTTGACCGTGTTACTGAAGATTTGTTGTCCCTGTTCGATCTGCTGAAACTGGTTGGAGATGGACTGTTCTTCGTGTTCGATCTGCACAACGGCGTGCACCGACTGCGTAGGATCGTAGACGATGCCGGAACCGAACTGCGCGTGCGCTGCAGGTTGCAATGCCGTGGCAATTCCGATGGCAAACGCAGTGAGAATCAGTTTCTTCATTGTTTGTCCTTTCGTTTTGCGGTTGGTGTCGTAGTGCTTTCACAGCGATACCGCGTTACTGCTGTGCAGCAAGAATCTGTTTTTGGATCTCCGCAAGATGGTCGGCCTCCGGTTTGCACCGTGCGTCTCGTTCTTTTTTCTTCGCTTCGAGGGTGGCCATCTGTTCCGCCGTCAGCTCTTCTCCGGTCAGCATCCGCGCGGAGTCGGAGGTCTCATCAAGGCAGTCCTTGGCGTAGGCCGGGTATTCGGCGTTGTATCGGTCCTGCAACTTCTTCACCTTTGCGGCTTTGCTCTGACAGCCCACAGAGGCGACTGTCGCTAGGAGTAAGAGGGAGAGGGCAAGCGATCGCATTGAAAACCTCCTTAGAACGTTTGTGGAATCGTGTGGTTCGAATACGCAGGAAGAAGCATGTCTTGCGTGAAATAGACTCTTACGCGGTGGCCTTCCCGAATTGTGATGGTGGGCGGTATTTGCAAGAATCGGTCGAGGATGCCTGTGGCGGACTGCGAAACACTGGCCGCAGTGCCGTTGGTCAACGCCTGGGAGCCGCTCGTGCTGATGGTGCCGCCGCCCTGTGTAACCTCGCTCGCTCCCGCCACCACGCCCAAGGCGATCGAGGCGCCGAAGATTTCAAGGTAGTGGTTGTTGACCTTGTCTTTCAGCCCTTGCTCTCCGAT
>JBAVYO010000389.1:0-7097 GCA_049698855.1 Terriglobales bacterium | reverse complement strand
CTCCTCATCGTCCCGCCTCATTTCATCCGAAATCTGTCATTCCGAACGAAGTGAGGAATCCGCTCTGCGTCGCCACTGGAAAGCGCCACTTAACTTGCCGCCTGCTCCTGCGCCAGACTGTCCATCTGACCCAGCATTCTTTCCACGCGGCCGCGAATATCTTCCCGGTCCTTGCGTAGTTGCACCAGATCCCGCCGCAACGCCTCGTTCTCTTCCTCGCGCTGCTCCAGTTGCTCGCGGAGCCGTTTCACGTCGCGCTCGGCGGTAACGCGGGCTTCCTTGGCGGCCTTGTACAACTCAATGGTGCGATAAACTTTCTCTTCCAGCGCCTGAAAATCTTCAGCAGGAACCTGCGGAGATACCTCTTCCACGGCTTTCAAGGACATGGACTCAACTCGCTTTCGTCGTAGTTCTTTGAGCTTTGCGCGAAGTATAGCGCAGTTTGCTGTGGATTACGCCATCGTTAGTGCCCTGTCGTGTTGCGCGAGAAGAGACTCCCCTCTGGTTACGAGGCGCTGATGTCCTGTGCGTCTGTCTTGTTGAGCGCAGCGGAGGCGCCCAGCCTCGGCGGAGTCGAAACGTCCCTACGGCAAACTCTCTGCGACAGGCCAGCAGCTGCCAGCGAAGCAACCAAGCATGAGGCCAGTTCTCCTGCTGACCTGGCCTTCGCACCGCCGAGCTATGTTCGCCTCAACTTCTCCAGCCTTCGCCCGGCCTCATCCAGCGTCTCCGGCTTCTTGCAGAAAGCGAACCGCACCTGCTGCGCGCCGTCTTTCGCGTGCTTGTAGAAACTCGATCCCGGCACGCAGGCAATCCCCACATCTTTCACCAGATGCCCAGCAAACTCCACATCGTTTTTAAATCCAAACGCGCTGATGTCCGTCATCACGTAGTACGCGCCCCGCGGCCGATAGCATCGAAAGCCCGCTTTCTCAAGCGCCGGAATCAGGTGATCCCGCCGAGTCCGGTAGCGTTCCGCCAGTTCGCGATAATACGAAGCCGGCAAACTCAACGCCGCCGCTCCCACCTCCTGCAATGGAGCCGGCGCGCCTACCGTCAGAAAGTCGTGTACCTTCCGAATCGCATTCGTAATCGCCGGAGGCGCAACCGCCCATCCCACGCGCCATCCCGTCACGCTATAACTTTTTGAAAGCCCATTGATCGTAATCGTCCGTTCGCGCATGCCATCGAGCGAAGCAATCGAAATATGCCGCGCGCCTTCATAAAGAATGTGCTCGTAAATCTCGTCGGTGATTGCGAGCACGTTGTACTCGACGCAAAGATCGCGGATCAGCTCCAGCTCTTTCCGCGTGAAAACCTTGCCTGTCGGATTATTCGGCGTGTTAAGGATGATGGCCTTGGTCTGACCTATATCCGAGTGGTGCTGAAACGCCTCCCGCAATTCCTGCGGATCAAACGTCCACTCGTCATGCGGCTTCGATGGAGGCCGCAGCCTGACAAACCGCGGCTTCGCCCCGCTCAACACCGCATCCGGCCCATAGTTTTCATAGAACGGCTCAAACACCACAACCTCATCGCCCTTGTTGCACACCGCCAACAGCGTGGCAATCATCGCCTCGGTCGATCCGCAACAAACCACAACCTCCCGCTCCGGATCGACATCGAGCCCCTGCCACTCCTTCATCTGCCGCGCAATCGCGTGCCGCAGACTCTTCGTGCCCCAGGTGATCGCGTACTGATTCACATCGTCCGCAATCGCCTGCTGCGCCGCCCGTTTGATCTCCTCGGGCGCCGGGAAATCGGGAAACCCCTGCGCCAAATTGATAGCGCCATGCTGCATCGCCTGCCGCGTCATCTCGCGGATGACCGACTCGGTAAAATGCTCGACCTTGTCGGAAAGAAAATGCTTGGGAAGGGAAGAAGACAGAGTCATGAATCAAAAGGCTACCATATTGGTTGGGATTGCGCCGGGGCGATGAGAGCAGGCCCGTAGAACGCGGGCGACCTCATGATCGCTCGTTAAGTGATTATGATTGAGATTCCGAAAGGAATCTTCAATTGCGAGAACATTTCCAGGGAAGTGTGGGGTACTTCGATTCCGGCAGTATCACAATTTGATCTGTAGCCGATAAACACATCGATGTTCAGAGACTTCTTGAGCTCAAGTAGAAAGCGCTTGTGCGGTTTCAATTATAGCCACAAAGCATCAATGTGTTCGTGCAGCGGCTCTGACTCATCGACAGGCGGGCTATACGACCACATGTCCTGACGATAGGGCGTAGCTCGAGGGTTCCGTTTTTCTCCCTTGCAGTGTGAGTATGTTGGTTGGAGGCCGAGACGCCCAGAAATCTCGTCCATGTCTGGGATATCACCCGAGATCCGCAGAGTTGCAGAGTGGTCGAAGTAAGGCTCCTCTTCTCGTTCCTGTCCAGCGAGGAACCCTCGCAGAGTTCTGAACGACTTCTCCATGGATTCACCGATGTTCGTGTAGGTCAGCCCGCAAATCCAACAGGAGTAATTCCTACGCTCTCTGCACCCCGCCCAGCCCTTCCAGCGCCTTAGCAATCCGCCCTGCCCATGCCGCTACCTCGTCATCCCGCAGCGTGCGCTCGGATGACTGAAACTTCGCCCGCATCAAAATCGAATACTTGCCCGCGCCCACTTTTTCGCCGCGGAATACTTCCACCGGCACAAAGCCGCGCAATTCAGCAATGCCCAATTCTTTGACGCTGCGCCGAATTTTCTCAAACTCCACCGCGTCCGCAAACACGAAAGAAAAATCGCGTTCCACGGCAGGGAATCGCGCCAGCGCTTCATACCGCACCTGCCGCAAATCATGCTGATAGAGCCGGTCGAGATAAATCTCTGCGATGAAAACGTCCTGCTTCAGCTTCCGCGCCGCCGCCACATCCGGATGTATCTGCCCAAACTGCGCCACCAGAGCGCCATCCATCACCGCCCGCGCCGCGCGTCCCGGATGATAGTAAGCCCCGGTTTCATCAATGCCCGACGCGTCATATCCCAGTTCCCAGTGACTAAAATGCGCCAGCAAATCTTCAATATCGCCCTTCAAATCGAAGAACGATAATGCCCGCGCCTCCGCGCCCGCCGCCAGTCCGCGCACCACGTCCGCATCCACGCTGCCCGTTGCGCCGAGCACAATGCACTTCCGCTCCACAGCTTTCTCGCCCGCCGCCTCAAACGTCTTGCCCGCTTCAAACAAACGAACATTCTCGCTGCCCCGGTTCAGGTTATAGGCCAGCATGTTGAGCATACTCGGCACCAGCGACGTGCGCATCACCGACGCTTCATCGCTCAACGGATTCGCCAAATCCAACTCCGCCGCTTTCGAGAACTGCCGCGCATCGTCTTTCGAAATGAAGGTCAGCGAAATGCTTTCGTTATATCCCAGCGCCAACAGCGACGACCGCAGCCGCGCGTCCTTGTGCGCATCCGGCAAGTCGCGCACCTCGCCGCTATACGCCGGCAGCGTGTTCGGAAACTTGTCGTAGCCATGCAGCCGCGCCAACTCTTCAATAATGTCGATCTCGCGCTCAATATCCAGCCGCCAACTCGGAATCTGCACCAGATACCGCCCCTCGCTGCCCGCCATCATCACAAACCCAAGCCGCGTCAGAATGCGGCTGATTTCGATGGTCGAAAGTTCTTCTCCGAGAATGCGGCGTACCTCGCGCAGATCCAGTTCCACCGGCGCCAGATCGAGCTTGCGCGCGATCACGTCAATCACGCCGCCAACCAGCGTTCCGCCGCCAGACTCAAGAATCAGTTCAGCCACACGATTCGTCGAAGCAATCGTCGATTCAAAATCCGCTCCGCGTTCGAAGCGATGCGACGCGTCCGTATGAATGCCATGCCGCTTCGACATTCGCCGCACCGTCACCGGATCCCACCACGCCGATTCGATCAGTATGTTCTTCGTCTTCTCCGTGATCATCGTGTCAAAGCCGCCCATAACTCCGGCCAGCCCGACGGGTTTAACCGCATCGGCAACAACAAGATCGTCAGGAGTAAGTTTGCGCTCGACGCCGTCGAGAGTCTTCAATATCTCGCCCGCGCGAGCTTTGCGGATCACCAGTCGCCGCCCTTCGAGTAAGTCAAGATCGAAAACGTGCGTCGGCTTACCGCTCTCCCACAGAACATAGTTAGTCGCATCGACAGCGTTCGAGATAGGCCGCTGATCGAGCAGAGCCAGCCGCGACTGAATCTTCGCCGGAGACGGTTTGACCTGAGCGTCGCGAATCTCGCGCGCCGTAAAACGCGGACAAAGTTCTGGCTCCTGAATTTCGATTGTGACGTCTGACTTGCCTCGCGCAGCAGGCAGTTTCGGCTCAATCGCCCGCAACGGGAGATCGTAAAGCGCCGAAGCCTCGCGCGCCACGCCATAATGATTCATCGCATCAGGACGATTGGTCGTGATCTCCATCTCATAGACGGTCGATTCGCCCTCGCCGGAAATGCCTTCGACCGCGACGCCCGCAAGAGTAAGTTCATCCGCAAGACGCCGGTAGTCGACGGGAAGGTCAACGAAGTCGCGCAGCCATGATGGGGAGATTTTCATCGGTATGTGATTGCGCCGTTGTTCTTCCAGGTCATATCAGCATTGGTGCCTGCGAAGTACATACATGTGTTCCATTCAAAGACAAAAAAGCTATGGCAAAAAGCACCTGCGGGAATAGATCGCAAAAGGTCGCCGGGGACGCTCTTTTCTTCGTCAACGCTGTCGATCGTTATTTCTGAAGACACCCGATAGGGGTATTTCGCATCCGGAGGCTCCATTACTAGGAAAATCAATCCTGAAATATCAAGCTGGCAGCTTTTATACGCTTCCCTCTGTCCTGGAGGATCGTCCATCGTTCCAACCCAAACCACTAGATCTACGGCAAGTGTATGTCGCTCATAATCGACCTGAATGCCTCGTACCTCAGCATCGTGGAACCCGTTTGGAAGCGTATCTTCTAATTCCTTGAGTCTCATAACAACGTATGCTACCCAAACTGCTCTAAGAACCTCACGTCGCCATTAAAGAACAACTGAATGTCGTCCACGCCATACTTCAAAATCGCAATCCGCTCCACGCCCATGCCGAATGCAAATCCCGAAACTTTCGCCGGATCGTAATCGACAAACCCATACACATTCGGATCGACCATCCCGCACCCCAGCAGCTCAATCCAACCACTGGCTTTGCAGTTGCGGCACGGACCGCCATCGCGCGTGCCTTTGCCATCGCAGAAGATGCAGCTGATCTGCACATCCGCGCTCGGCTCTGTGAAAGGAAAAAACGACGGATAAAAGCGCGTCTTCACGCTCGATCCAAACAGCGCCTTCATTGCATGATCAAGCGTGCCCTTCAGATCGCAAAATGTAATGTTGGTATCGACCGCGAGGCCCTCGACCTGATGAAAGATCGGAGAGTGCGTTGCATCCGGCGCGTCATTGCGATGCACTTTCCCCGGACACACCACGCGCACCGGCGGTTTCATCTTCTGCATGGTGCGAATCTGCACCGGAGAAGTATGCGTCCGCAGCAACAGCCGTTCGCGCTGCGCCTTCGAATCCTGCCCAGCGATAAACAGCGTATCTTGCGTGTCACGCGCGGGATGGTTCGGCGGGAAATTCAGCGCCTCAAAGTTGTAGTAATCGGTCTCAATCTCCGGCCCTTCCTCAACCGAATACCCAAGATTGCGAAACACGCCAACAATCTCGTTCATCGTCTTGATGACAAGATGCTCAGCGCCAATCACCCGCCGAATGCCGGGGAGAGTAACGTCCACCCGCTCCGCCGCCAGCCGCGCCGACGAAGCGCCGCCTTGAATTCGTGCGAGCGTTGCTTCAACCGTCTCTTCAACTTTGACCTTAAGCTGATTGACACGCTGGCCGACGTCCTTCTTATTCGGCCCCGGTGCAGCCTTCAGCCAAAGATCGTTGAGCTGCGTAAGCACGCCATTCTTGCGTGCCATCCAGCTGTCGCGATAGTTCTTCCAGTCGCTCTCCGATCCAACCGCCGCTGATTCCTGCTCCAAAGCAGCCAGAAGTTCGCGCACCGCGCCCTCGAGCGCGGCGCTAGAAAAGTCGGTCAATTTGGGGACGGTATAAGGCATGATCCCGGCTTTTTAGAAGCATTGTCATCCTGAGCGGAGCATGATCGGAGCGAAGCGACGATCATGCGGAGTCGAAGGACCCCTACTCGTCCGAAAATGCTTAAGGAGAGTAGGGATCTTTCGGGTCGCTCAGGATGACAGAGTAAACCTTAAGACTGCTTGGCACTTGACGACGGAAACTGATCGCTGAGAGCTGACGACTGAAAGCTGATAGCCGGCAGCTAAGCCGTCGCCGCGGCGTGCGCCTGCTTAGCCTGTTCCGCCAAGTGCGCAAATCCCGCCGGATCGCTCACTGCCAGATCCGCCAGAATCTTGCGATCCAATTCCACGCCCGCCTTCTTCAACCCGCTGATGAACTGGTTGTAGCTCAGGCCACTCAGGCGTGCTGCGGCGCCGATGCGCACAATCCAGATCGAGCGGTACTGGCGCTTCTTCTGTTTGCGGCCCGCGTAGGCAAACTTCAGCCCGCGATCAACCGCTTCTTTCGCCGCCCGGTAGAGTTTTGATTTAGTTAGGAAATATCCACTTGCGCGTTCAAGTATCTTTTTGCGCTTGGCGCGGCGTTTGGTTCCGCGTTTTACACGAGGCATTGCTGTTCTCCTTTTTTATTTCGTCTGGCGGCTGGAGGTAAGGAGACTTCTACCACGCTCCACAAGGGAAGCGGGATTTCTAAAGTCCGGCCTCTTCACGCGCCGCTGCGGTTCTTCAAAGATCCGCAGACTTTGTTAGGAAAGCGTTGCTGGGCTTTCAGCTTGGGATTTACTGGCCACTGGCAACTGACCACTGGCCACTGCTCACATGTACGGGATCATTCGTGCTGCTTTTTTGTAATCGCCGTCACTCACCAAGGTGGCCTGGCCCAGCTGCTTCTTGCGCTTCTTGGCCTTGGATGACAGGATGTGACGCAACCCCGCCTTGTGACGCACGATCTTACCCGTTCCCGTTTTCTTGAAGCGCTTTGCAGCGCCCTTGTGTGTTTTTAGTTTTGGCATAAAAATCTGATCTCAGTTCTTA
>JBAVYO010000388.1:0-18913 GCA_049698855.1 Terriglobales bacterium | reverse complement strand
GCGGTCGAGTTCGCGATACGTCAGCTGAACTTTCTCAAACACCGCCGCGACAGCGTCGGGGGTCTTCTTCGCCTGCGCCTCAAACAGTTGGTGCACGCACAGGTTGCGCGGGTAATCCGCAGCCGTTCGATTCCCGTCAGCCAGCATCTGCTGCCGGTTCGCCGGAGTGAGCAGCGGCAGCCGCGCGACCGGCTGTTCCGCATTGCCAACCATCCCCAGCAGCAAAGTCTGGTAATGGCTCAGCCAGCGCGCAATGGTCGCTTCATCGAACAGGCCGGTATTGTAGTCGCAGTCGAGCATCAGGCCGTCTTTCGACTCCACGATGTTCAGGAAGATATCGAAGTTGACGAAGCTCTTTGGATTTGGATCTGCATCCGCTTCCAATCCGTCGAACTTCATATCGTCGCCGACCCGCTCCAGGTTGAACTGCACTTCGGTCAGCGGCAGGCGGCTTGGATCGCGAGGAATTTGCAGCTTTCTTACCAGACGGCCGTACGTGTAGTTCTGGTGCTCATAGCCGGCCAGGAGCGTTTGCTTGGTGCTGGCAAGAAATTGCGCAGCCGTTGTCTCATCGGCCAGTTTTCCGCGCAACGGGATGAAGTTCACGCAATGTCCAACCAGGATCGTGTCTTCTAATAGGGATTGTCCGGCAGTCGGAATTCCGACCACGATGTCATCCTGCCCGCTCAACCGGCCCAACAGAATCTGGAAGCCTGAGAGCAGCGTCACAAACAGCGTGCATTTTTGTTTCGCTCCCAGCTTCTTGAGCGAGGTGTAGGCCTCCGCGCCAATCCGCGTGCGGTAGGTTGCGCCATTGAATTCCCGGACAGCCGGCCGCGGACGATCGGTGGGCAGATCGAGCAGAGGAACAGGTTCGCGAAATTGTTCCAGCCAGAATTGTTCGGTCTTCGCGCCTTCCGGCCCATCCAGAAATTCTCGCTGCGATTTCGCATACGCCGCGAAGCTCATAGGCGTCGGCAAAGACCACGACCTGCCGGCATTGAGGTCGTTGTAAATTTTCGCCAGCTCGTCGAGCAGCACATTCGTCGACCAACCGTCGCAGACAATGTGATGCGACGTGAAAACGAGCTGCCAGGAATCCGCCCCGAACTTTACGAGTTGGACCCGCACCATCGGGCCTTCTGTCAGCCGGAACGGCGTATGCGCATCGTCGGCGATCAACTGCTTGATGCGGGCGCCGCGCTCGGCGGCGCTCAGCGTCGAAAGATCGACCGTGGGAATGTTCAGATCGACGTGAGGCATGAACTTCTGCGCCTGCCCCTCGTGGACAAACTTCGCACGCAGCGCGTCATGCCGGTTCACCAGCGCACGAACCGCCTCTTTCATCGCGGTCTCGTTCAAATTGCCCTTCATGCGGAGACTGAACGACTCGTTGAAGCAGCAGGAAGCGTCGTCACCCAGCTGATCCGATAACCAGACCTCAAGCTGCGGCTCGGTCACGGAGATTTCTTCGGTCACCGGCGCGGAAACCGATTGCGAGCTGGCCACGGCGGCGATGGAATCGACTACGGTCCCGGCCTTCGAAAAGAAGCCGGCGTTCTGCATGTCGGCGACGCTTTCCTTGAAAGCGGCAAACACTTTTTCGATGTCCGCATCGGTGTGCGTCGTTGTAAGGAAGCACGGGAAGCCCTCCAGAACGTGGACGCCTTTCGCCCGCAGGAAGTAATAGAAGAGGCTGGCGAATCGTTCTTCCGATGGAAACGCAAAATAGAAGATGCTGGCGAAATGTTCCACGCGCGTCGGAACCTGCTCGCGCTCGAACAGTTCGTTCAGTCTTCCGGCCAGCTTCGTGGTCCGCTCGTTCAAACCTTGTTGCAGGCTGGGCCCTTGTTGCTCGAAATGATCGAGCACAGCTTTCACGGCCGCGAGCGTCAGCGGGTGCCGGACAAACGTACCCGCGAAGAACGTGACACCAACTTCGGGATACGAGTCGTCGCCGAAACGCCACTGGCCGCCATCGAGCGCATCCATGAACGCGCCCTTGCCCGCGAGAATGCCGATCGGCATTCCGCCGGCAACAACTTTTCCATAGGTAGCAAGATCGGCGCGGATGCCAAACAAGGCCTGGCAGCCTCCCGGATGCACGCGGAAGCCGGTGACGACCTCGTCGAAGATAAAAGCTGTGCCTGATTTTTCCGTGATCCTGCGAAGCTCTTCCAGAAATTCTCTCGGCTGCAAATGCGGATGCCGGCTCTGCACCGGCTCAACCAGCACGGCCGCAAGATCGTTCGCGTTCTGACGAATCCACTCCAGCGATTCCGCTGTGCCGTAATCGAGCACGATCATGTTCGAAAGATTCTCGCGCGGGATGCCGGGCGCGACCGGAGCGGCATGCGGAACTCCAGCCTTCTTGACGCCTTTGACCAGCACCTCGTCGAACATGCCGTGATAAGCGCCGGCAAACAGCACAACTTTGTTCCGTCCAGTCACCGTTCGCGACACTCGCATGGCTGCCATCACCGCTTCCGAACCGGTGTTGCAGAACGTCATCCGCTCGTTGCCGGTCAGCGCGCAGAATTTCTTCGCTACTTCGCCGGCCAGCCGCGTTTGCGGACCAATCTCGAATCCCTCTTGCAGTTGCTTCGCAATCGCCCTCTCCACGAACTCGGGACGATGTCCCAGCATGATCGGCCCAAAGCCGTTCAGGATGTCGATGTACTCGTTGCCGTCCACGTCCCACAGCCGGGAACCCTGCGAGCGCACGGTCACAATCGGATAAACGATTTCCTTCCACTGCGCGCGAAAGCCCGAAACAACGCGCGGGTCGGCCAGTTCGGCGCGATGCTCCTGCGTGAAGCTCTTCGATTTCGCCGTGCGCTGCGCATACGACTGGATCAGCTTGCGCAGCCCTTCTTCTTGCTGCGGCGTCACACCGCCCGAGATGCCTTTTTGCGGCGGCTTGTAGGGACCGAAGGGCTTGAACTCCTCTTTACCCGCCCCGGAAGACACAGCCGCACTCGCCGATGAAGCTCGAATTGAAACGGACGGCGCTTGAGGCACATGAGCTGGCGCAGGTACATTGGGCGTGGCCGCAGATGTCGCAGCGGAAGCCGCCACTGCCGGCCTTGCCGCCGGTGGCGCAACCGCCGCGCCCGAACCGCGCAGGGCGTCGAGTTGCTGAGAAAATAGTTGATTCATCGCCTGCAGTTGTTCGCGCATCAGGCGTTCTACGGGAGATTCAGACATGGCACTATCTCCATTTCCCGCCGCCGCCGGCATGGGCCGAATCGCTGGCGCCGGCGTTGGAGCATGTGTGGGTGACGTAATGGCCGCGGCTGGCGCAACAACCACCGCCGGAGCCGTATCCGCTAGCACATCGACCGGCAGTTGCTTATCCAGGAATTCGGAAAGCGCGCTCATCGTGCAAAGGTCGCCGAGCAATTGGCGGAACGTGACCTTCACCCCGAATTTTTGCGACAAGGCTTGCGTCACCTGCGTCAGGAAGAGCGAGTCAAATCCCAACTCAAGAAAACTCGTCGATCCGTCGGCCTGCGAAACATCGACGCCGGAGAGATCTTCGAAAATCTCGGCAAGGGCTCTGGCGATTCTTGCCGGCCGCGCTTCAGACGACGTTACAGGTATTTGCGGATTTGCATTCACGTTTGTGAGTTCCTCCCCAGCTGGGGTTTCTGAAATATAGTTTTCCGAAATAAACTGCTCCGCCGTCACAGCGACAGGTTCGGGCTGCGCAGCGGATTCTTGCGCAATGGGGGCATCGATCCAACAACGTTTTCGTTCGAACGGATATGTAGGCAGCGAAACGTGCGCCCTTTTTCCTTCGCCGTAAAGTTTCTGCCAATCCGGCCGCGCTCCCGCAAGCCAGAGCGCGCCCAGCGCGTTCATCAGGCTCGGCGCATCGCCATCGCCCGAGTGTCCATCGGCGAGCGAAGAGATAACTGGTTGCTCGGCCGATGCCCCCGGCTGCTGCCGCGATAGCGTACCCAGCACATTGCCCGGACCTACTTCGAGAAGAATGCTGTTCGCCTTCGTCCGCAACTCGGCGAGGCCGGCCGAAAACTGCACCGGCTGCCGGAAATGTTTTGCCCAATACGCGGGGTCGGTTGTTTCCTTCTCCGTAATCCACTTTCCGGTTGCACCGGAAACATACGGAATCTTCGGCGCGCGCAGGCGAACGTTCGCTACGCGCTCCGTAAATGGCCCAACGATGGGATCCATCATGGCGGAATGGAAGGCATGCGATGTGACCAACCGCCGCGACACCACGTTCTCCGCAGCCAGCTTGCGCTCCAATTCTTCGAGCGCTTCAAACGGTCCGGAAACAACGCACAGCGAAGGTGCATTGATGGCTGCAATCGAAAGCTCGACCGACGGTCCGTCCGTAAGCCGCGCGCGCAATTCCGCCTCCGGCAAGCGCACAGAGAGCATGCCGCCGGACGGCAAATCCTGCATCATCCTTCCGCGAGCCGCCACCAGTGACAGCGCATCTTCCAGCGAAAACACATCCGCCAGGCAGGCGGCCGCGAACTCGCCAACGCTGTGTCCCAGCATTCCGGCGGGCTCGATTCCCCAGCTCATCCAAAGTTGCGCGAGTGCGTATTCAATCGTAAAGATGGCCGGCTGCGCGATCACCGTATCGGTGACCTTACGCTTCGCCTCGTCGGACGCGCCATCGGGTGGATACAGCAAAGTCAGAAGATCGGCATCAAGGTGCGGCCGGAGAATTTCCGCGCACCGATCCACCGCTGCTCGAAACACCGGCTCGGTCTCATATAACTCGCGCCCCATGTTCGGGTGCTGCGAACCTTGTCCGGGGAACAGGAAACACACTTCGGGATTGTCGAGAGGCCGCAGGCGCGTCTGCACACGCTTCCGGTCGCGCTGATTGATACTGGCAACCGCCTCCGGCAGATCGCGCGCAGCAATTGTCCGTCGGCATGGAAATGGATGGCGTCCTGTCTGCAAGGTCCAGGCAACATCCGCCAGCGGTAACTCCGGATGCGCGGCAAGATACTCACCGAGATTCGTCGTCGCCCGGTCGAGCGCCGCCTCCGAGCGTGCCGAAAGCGTCAGCAAATGCATTGCTCGCGCAGAAGGCGCAACAGGACGCGGCGGCGCTTCTTCCAAAATCACGTGCGCGTTGCTTCCGCCCACTCCGAATGCACTGACGCCAGCGCGGCGCGGTCCGTTGCTCTGCTCCCACCGCTTGCTGGTTGCATTCACATAAAACGGGCTGTTCTCAAGATCGAGCTTTGGATTCGGCCGCGTGAAATGCAGCGTCGCCGGATAGATGCCCTCGCGAACCACGTGCACGGCATGAATGAAGCCGGTAGCGCCCGATGCGATGTCCAAATGCCCGACATTTGTTTTTGCCGTTCCCACCGCGCAAAACTGCTTCGCTTTTGTATGAACGCGAAACGCCTGCGTCAGCGCGGCAATTTCGATGGGATCGCCCAGCGGCGTTCCTGTCCCGTGCGCCTCGATATAGCCAATCGTGTCGGGTGAGACGTCAGCCACCGCCTGCGCCATGGTCACAACCTGGGCCTGTCCCTCTACGCTCGGAGCGGTATAGGCCACCTTGCTCGACCCGTCGTTGTTCACGGCGAATCCGCGAATCACCGCATGGATCTGATCGCCGTCATTGACCGCGTCCTCGAACCGCTTCAGAAGCACGACCGATGCGCCGCCGCCAAACACCGTCCCATTCGCGTTCTCGTCGAAGGCGCGGCAATGGCCGTCGGGCGATGCCATGCCGCCATCCTGATAAAGGTATCCGCGCTTCTGCGGGAACGTAATCGATACGCCCCCGGCGAGCGTCATATCGCATTGATAAGTCTGGAGCGCCTGCGCCGCCTGGCAAATCGCCAGCAGCGACGTCGAGCAGCCCGCAACCATCGTGAACGCCGGCCCTTTCAGATTGAACTTATATGCAACGCGAGTGGCGAGAAAGTCGATGTTACTGCCCAATAGGACGGGATAATTCGACACCTGATATCCGCTGACATAGTCTTCGATAAAACGGCGGTCGCGGCAAACATGATTCAGAAAGTATGTGCTGGTGCTACATCCGGCATATACGCCGGTCATGCCCGGTGCGTTCATCGGGTCGTACCCGGCATCTTCCAACGCTTCCCAGCAGATCTCAAGGAATACGCGATGTTGCGGATCCATAATTTCCGCTTCCTTGGGATACAGTCCGAAAAACGCGGCATCAAACTGGTCGACATCCTCAATGATCGGGCGCGCCGCCACATAGGCCGGGTCTTTCACGGCATGGGCCGCATTCGCTACTTCCAGTTCATCCGCCCGGAAGTGCGTGATCGATTCGACGCCCGCCAGCTGATTACGCCAGAATTCGGCGACATTGCGCGCACCCGGGAGACGGGCCGACATCCCGATAACTGCAATCGCGTTGCTGAGGTCCTGCTGCTTTTGATCGCTCATGAAAGTTGGGTAACCCGGCGCTGCCTCGCCATTGCGTTCTGGCGTTTACGAACCCTCTCGGCGATATCGTCGCTTGAGAGTTGCAGACTTTCTTTTCCTCCGAGATAGTCGCTCAGAGATCGGAAAGAGCAGTATTGGAATAAGTCGGTTACCGAGAAAGTCCGGCCTAAAGCTTCTTGTAACTCGGAGTGGACTTGCACGAGGAGAATCGAATCTCCTCCTAAGTCGAAAAAGTTATCGGTCGGGCTAATCTGCTGGATGCCGAGAGCCCGCCGCCACACCGAGGCAATCGTCGCCTCAATGCCGTTTGCCGCCGCGTTACCCGCAGTCGCAGATGCCGCAGACGCGTCGTGAGCTGACTCGGCGCGCACTAAGGCAGGAAGCAAACTGCGATCCACCTTCCCGTTGGCATTCAGCGGAAGCGACTCCAACATCAGGAAAGAACTGGGCACCATATGAGTGGGCAGGAAGCTCTCAGCGGCAGTGCGCAATCCGTGCGCGCACAAGTTACTCTCAACTTCGGGCACCACATAGGCAACCAGTTTCTTCTGGCCTTCCATCTCGACGGCGTCCACGACAGCCTGCTTCACCCCGCGCTGTCCCAGTAAGACCGCTTCAATCTCGCCCAGTTCAATTCTCTGCCCGTTGATCTTGACTTGGCGGTCGATTCTGCCGAGGAACTCGATCTCCCCGCTAGGCAAGAGACGGCCCCGGTCCCCTGTGCGATAGATCCGCTCCCCTGTACGCGGATGCACGGCAGTGCGCGCCGCAGTCTGCTCCGGATTTCGCCAGTATCCCTTGAGCAGCCCAACTCCCGCACAGCAAAGCTCTCCCGGCTCACCGGAGGCGCTCTCGTTCAAATTTTCGTCGAGCACGTAATAACGCGTGTTCGCGATCGGATGCCCATAGGGAATGCTCTTCCAATCCGCTTCAACCTGCTGCACTGGATACCAGATGTTCCATATGGTCGTTTCCGTCGGGCCGCCGACGCTAACGACCTGCACATCTCCTGAAGGCTGGCTAAAGTGCTCGCGAATCCGCGCCGGCGCACTCAACGGGATCCAGTCGCCACCAAGAAAAACCAGCCGCAGACGGTCCCGCAGAACCAGCTTTCGAGCCGCGACATGAACCAGCAGCATCTCCATGAAAGCCGGCACCGAATTCCATACCGTCACACCGAGCTGCGAGATCAAATCCACCCAATGGTCGGGCGCGCGCGTGCCGCTGCGATCGGGCATCACTAACGCGCCGCCGGCGGCCAGCATCCCAAAAATGTCATACACCGACATGTCGTGATGCAGCGCGGTCACCGCCAGCACGCGATCCTTGGCGGTTACGCCAAACGTACGATTCGTTTCCAGGATGCAATTGACCAGCCCGCGATGCCCGATCATCACGCCTTTCGGCTTGCCCGTCGAGCCCGAAGTGTAGAGAATATAGGCGACATCGTCGGGGGTCTGCACCCGCGGCAGTGGCTCTGGATCGCCCGCGCTCAAATATTCCCGATCAACGGAGAGCCGCTTCACATTCGCCGGCCATTCCAGGCTCTTATCGAGCCAGGACTGCGTGAGCACAACTTCGACTTCCCCGTTTTCCAACAGATAGTGCATGCGCTCGCGAGGAACGTTGGCGTCGATTGGCAGATATGCTGCGCCCGCCTCCAGAGCCCCCAGCACGCCCGCGACCTGCTCCCAGCCCTTATCCATTACGACTGCGACCAGCGTGTTGGGCTTCACGCCAAGCTCTCGGAGCCGGTGCCCAAGCGCGCGTGAACAGCGCAGCAGCTCTCCATAGGAAAGCGTTCCGGTCACAGAAACGACGGCTGGCCGTTCTGGCGCACGAATGGCCTGCGCAACAAAAAGGTCCTGCGCGAGGCACTCTCTTGCATCGAATGCCGTCTTCAGTGACGACGGCCTCACAAGATCGGGAGAATGCACGGTATCTCGGGAACTCATAACTTAATTCACAGGGCGGTCTCGCGAGCCGAGGCCGATAAGTTCAATGGTAACAAGCTTTTATGGAACAAACGAGAAAGCGTCGTACACGAAAGGGCGATCCCCTTAGTTACAGTATAGCTCGGGGTCAAAACCCTCTCTTCGCGGCTAAATAAGGGATCAAAACCAACTCGGCGATCCCAGGAAGCGGGTCCGACATGCTGAATACCGCTTCGGTGCGGCACATTCCCAGCGACCGCAAATACCCCCCCGGGCTCAGACTCCCTGCCAGGCACTCCAAAATCACCGTCGGGATGTCCGTCGTGGTTCGCATCCAGGCCACTCCGGGCTTGGCCTTCGCGGGGGTAACCGGCAATCCCATCTGGTCGGCAAAGAGCATATAACTGAAGTCGACGCCGGCGCTTGCTCCCAAACTGTGATATCCCCACGTGCGAGCATTCACATCGAGCAACCTGAACATCCCGTCACGGGGATCGAGTTTGTACTCCAGTTCGACCAGGCCGTAATAATCGATCGCCTTCAGAAAACGCTCCGAAACTTCCACGAGTTCAGGTTGATCGATGGTTTCGACAAACGTGCTCGCCCGCCCAAACTGCAACGGATGCTGCCGTCTCCTGCGCGCCACCATGCTTCCCACGGCTTCGCCGTCCCGGAAGAATGCGCAATATGAATATTGCTGGCTGCCTCCGCCGGGTATTACGTCCTGCACCATCACTTCGCCCGGCCCCACAATATCGAACGCTTTTTCGAATAATGTCCGCAGTTCGGCATGGCTATGAGCGCACCAGGCCTTCACACGAGTGGCATACACGAAATGTTCTTTAATCGCCGGCTTGATGGCAAACGGCGGGGTTAGTTCGTCAAACCACTGCAGGTCGGCAAGGCTATTTGGATACCGTGTCGCGGGAATGGGGATGCCCAGTTGCGTCGCGAGTTCATAGGTATTTCTTTTGTCCCACGCCCAGCGCACGCTCTCCCACTCGGGCGTTGGCACTCGAAAAACCTGGCTCAGTTCCTCGCGATGGCGCGAAAGCGCGGCCACCAGCTCGTCACGTGTGGGATAAAGCAGCCAGCCCTCAAGATCCAGCCGCCGGCCAAGACTCAGCAGTGCGTCAACCGTATTCCTTTCGTCCTTGAGATTAGGGAAATGCACCGCCCGGCCCGCATAGCGCGAATACCTTGCAATCGAGCGCTCGTCGTCGACGACACACGTCGGAACACCTTGCTTCCCAAGGCTGCGCACAATTCCCAGGCCCTGGTAATCGCCGCCAAGAACAACGGCTCCGGCTGTTTTATTGCCGAACCGCCCGCGCGTGTTCCGCTCAACTACTGCGCTCGCTAAATCAGCCACTGCGGTTCCCCACTCTTTGTGCGCGCGTTACAAAGCGCGACAATTCCGTTCCCGCAAACTCGGTTCCCGAAACAAAGCACAGCAATGGCCCGAAACTCCACGATGCCGTCTTGCCCACAAAGTGCAGTCCTCTCACCGTGCTCTCAAAACCTCGGCTCAGCACAGGAAATCCGCCGGCAGTCTGAAGCTGCTGCAGTAAGGTCGAAGACAAAAATTCGTAGCGGCTCAGGTCAACCCGAAAGCCGGTAGCGAGCAGACAATGATCAACCATGCGCTCGCTGCCATCGGCCAGCTTGAGTTGCAGACGGCTTCCCTTTTCCGCCGCCTCGACGACCGTGCAACCGAGAGAGATCTTCACTTCCTTCAGCCGCGGTTGCAGCCATCCAGCGCCCGCCGGCCGGATCGCCCGGTAGGCAACTTTATCCTGAAACTCTCTCGGAAAACGCCGAAACACGTGCGGTGCCGCAACCAGCTTACTGATGCCCGCCGGCCCCACATCGCGATTCGAGTAAAGCAGCTTCGACAACAGGCCCATGTGGTGCAAGCCAGCGTGCAGGCCAACCCAATTCAAGAATGACTCCCGTACCAAAACTTCCGGATCGGCTCCCGCCTCTTTCAACAGAGCAGCCGACTCCAGTGCGCTCTGGCCGCCGCCCACAATGGCAACCTGCTTCCCTTTGAACTTGCCCAAATCGGTTTGATCCACGGTGTGTGAAACCAGTTCTTTTGGGTTACTGGAAAATTCCTGCGGCCGATGAGCAAACCGCCCAATCCCGCCAGCCACTACCACCCTGCGCGCGACGAACCGCTCCCCATCCGACAAACTGACCTTGAATCCCACTCCATTCCGCTCCAAGCCTTGCACATGACGGAGATCGACATCGGGCACCGCCTGCTTCTGATACCAAAGCCCATAATCGACAAAGCTTTTCAGCGGAATTGGCTTCTCGAAATGACTGCCGTCGGCTTTACGAAAGGCGTCCAGTGTAAGTGCGTTACTGGGATCCGCGATGTGTGACGCCCCCCAGTTAGATCGAAGGAACATCCCGGCTGGCATCTGCTCCGCCCAGAAAGACATCGGGTTGCCGAAAACGCGAGTCTCCACGCCGCAGGACCGCAAATAGGCGGCCGTCGCCAGCCCATATGGTCCCGCTCCAATTACCGCTACGTTGCAGTCTGGCACTTCTCCTCCACTACCCTAAGGGTCCTTGCTTCACTGAAAGCCCAGGGGAGCTTGCCTGCCGTTGCCGGGCTGATAACCGCGTGTCTTGGGGGAAAGTCGATATAGCACAAGTGCACGAAAAGTGTCTGCCTGTCGGCCGCTCATACTCGATCAGGCGTGGTCACATTCCACCGGCTTCGCACCGGAGAGCGTCCGACGCAACCGCCGAGTAGACTAACCGGCCGCCTTGTTCGGTGGCATATGCGATGCTTGCGCGGTCGCTGCCGGCTCCGGAGATTCGAAGACTTCCATTCTCCTCGACGATCTTCATACGGGCGCGCTGCCGCCACCAGCGATTCACTTCGCCGGGCGTTGCGATCCAGACATTTTTCTTGTCTCGGAACTCAGCCAAATAAGCGAGCAGGGCCTCATACACTTTTCTCTCCCGGAGGCCCGTTATGTAATCGGGGTGAATGATTACGTTCATCAATCCGTGCTTTTCCATAATAAGCGAGGTCTGCCGTTTCCATAATTCGGTCGAGTAATCGTTCAGGATGTGAAACAGCGTATAGTCCTGCGTCATCGTGACCGGCAGTTCGAGCATTTTGCCAACGAAATAGGGCATGACCGTACAACATCCGCCGCGCTGCGGGTCCAGGTGCGCGACGTTGGGAACCGAAGAGTCGTACTCGAAATCCAGCGCGTCAAACCACCGCTGATTGCGATAGAGAACGCCCGCGCGAAACCCGGTCGCGCCAAATTCCTTGCCATAAGCGTTGATCCTGGCCACGCGCTTCATGAATTCTTTTTTATCGCTGAAGAGACGGCCGTCATGATTCAGGTCGTGCACCACCACTTCGAATCCGCGCCGCCGGATTGAATCCAGAAATTCGCCGGTGACCTCGTAGCGCTCCTCCGGAATCACCTGGAAAGAGGCGGGGATCCCGAACGATTCATTTATGTCCATGAGCGAAGGACAAAAATCCCGGCCCGCCGTCGTTTCGACGTCGTGCGTCATCACAGCCGCACTCGAAGCCCAGTCCGGCCAGAACCAGATAAATGGGATTTCTTTCGCATCCTGCGCCCGGAGCAGCAAAAGCAGCGCCTGCTCCATTAGATTGTCCACCGTGCGATCCACCGGCCAATGCGGAAACCGCAGGCGTTTCCAGTTGCGCAGCCGGATCGCTTGCAGATGTTTGCGGACAGCCACTGGCAGAATCGGCCGCACTAAATAGTATGCGGCGTTCACCGCCGACATCATCCGGCGCTCATTGCCGTTCACATAGGCTTCCTGGCGTAACTCATTGCTCACTTCGGTGAGGTCGAACGGCAGATAGGCAACGCCGTCCTCGATTCTCGGCTGCGCCGCCTGCCTTTCCCCAAGTCCTAACGGGCTAGCCGCGGGCTGGTCCTGCACGCGGCCAAACAGCGTCTCGTCGCCGAAACGAAAATAGCCGCGAGTTTCCGACAGCGGCCCGTCTAATGCCAGCCGTCCATGCTGTTCGGGAAAGCGAAAGTACTCGATTAAGGTGCGATTCATCGATGCCGAAACCTGATCCAATGCCAGAACTCTGTTGTTACTTTTCTGTGCCTGTCAACACCGCGAACTTCGTGTATTTCGCCCGCTGTATTTCGTCCGCCGCGCGATCCAGTACTATTTCCGCGCCATGCTTGTCTCGAGACTTCGATCGTTCCCCATAGTCCTCGCCGGGAAAAGTCTACGCTTGAGCCTGAATGCCCGCGGCAGCCACCGGTAAGCGCCCAGCACTTTGAGACGGAATTCGAGAGGCCAGTCCGTCGGTTCCACGGTTACGCGGCCAACCACAAATTCTCCCGGTGTGGCAAACGCCGAATACGGCAGCGTCGTGAAGACCCGTTCGTATCCCGCATCGCGGCACCATTCGATCAACTGCTCGTTGAAGGCGCCATACGGAAAACTAAAAGTAGTTACCGGGCGACCTAGTAACTGCTCGAGTTTGGTGCGCGACTCCGCCAGTTCCTGTCGCGCCCTTGCTTCACCGAGCGCCGGAAGCCGCGGGTGCGTCAATGTATGCGATCCGATCGCGATCAAATCCTTGGGAAGTGACCGCAGGCGCTCCGCGGACGCAAGCTTTTCGTACCGCTCAGGAGAAGTCTGGGGCCACCAACTGGCGAATCCACCCAGCAGATCGGGGATCGCGAAGATAGCCGCTGGCACATTTCTCTTTTCAAGTTCGGGAACGGCGTTGCGGACCGTGCTCTCAAAACCGTCGTCGAACGTAACCGCCGAATACCGTTTGTTCGGAAGCAGCGCAACCCGCCCATCAATCGAAATCGTTTCCGTAAGCCGCACAACCAGATCCATCTGTCTGGCGAAGCCCACGCGGTCTTCGTCTCGGATTGCGTGATAATACAGGACGGCACATGTGGGGCGCGGCCGCTTCCCGCACAGCAGGAGAATCGTGCGCCGGAAGCAGTCGGCGAAATAGACCGCCATGCTGATCAGCAAACTAATTACGCGCCTGAATTTTCTGTACACGCTTAAACCCATGTCCATTGTTGTGCCGCAACTACTGCGAGAAAGATGCTTTCCGCCCTGCCGCGTTCCCGCGTGGCGCCAGCCCGAGAGGCCCAAGTAATCCAGCTACCAGGGTAAGGGTCTGCTCGCGTCTCAAGAATCGAACCAGCTCATTCGAAACTTGCCTTTTCTCTCTTCGCCAATACCCGGCGGCGAAACCGCTCAGTCTGCTCAGAGCGCCCACCACATAAGGACGGCGATGCAGCGAAACCACGCATTTTGCCATCTCAAACGCCGGATGACTCCCGAGGGCAAACGCCGCTAACCCAGCCCGGTAAAGATAGCGCACGCCGCCGCTCACACTTCCGGTCGGCCGGTGATGAAATGCCTGCACGTCGGGAAACGACTCGACTTTCCACCCGTTCATGCGCGCCGAAATCTCCGCGCACCAGTCGGGAGCTCCATAACGAAGCGGGATGTAACCCCCAATCGCCTGAAAACATGCCCGCCGAAACAGTTGAATACCGTGAGGAACGCTTTTTACGCGATTCCCTTTTCTAGGTGTAAAGCTCGCCCCGTCTTCCTCATATAGCCATCCACCGGCTAAGCCAAGCGTTGGATCGGCCTCGAACTTACTAATCAACTTACGGAAATATAGCCCATCGAATGATATGTCCGAATCGACATTGCCGATACAATCAAACTCAACTCCGCTCTTCTGCAGCCAGTCAACTCCTGCATTGATCGCATGAACCTGCGCGCCAAAGTCGGGGGCATGAAGCTTCGAAAGTTGCAGCAAGTGAATGAAAGAATATTTTTCAGCATAGTGGCCGACAATCTTCGCGGTATCGTCGGTCGACCCGTCATCGACGATAACCCATTTCCGCGGCCGCATTTCCTGTGCGCAAACAGCCTGAATCGTCCGCTCAATGAACGCCTCTTCGTTGTGCGCGGCTGTTACCAGCACATACTGATTCTGGGCCGCAGGCTCACAACTCACAGGTACGCTCTCATCGCCTTTAGAGTCGTCAAACAGCTTCATTGTGGAACGGGTCCCATCCGGATGAGCCATTTCAGACACGACGCGCTCCGGCTCATTTTGAACGCGGCCATTGACCTTCGCGCCTTGGCACAGCAATAGACGACGCTGTATCCGCCAATTCGAACTAACTCATGGATCGATGTCGCGAAAATGTATCCAACGCTTCCCCAACGGCCATGATGCTTGCGAAAGTACTGTAGGTTCGCGCGCCGCATCTCAATATAAAATCGCGTGGGAGCTTCGGCCGAACTGGCCGCCCCATAGTGCAGCGCCTCGGCGTTGGGATAGAACACCACTCGCCATCCAGCCTTGGCGAAGCGATGGCTCCAGTCGATGTCCTCCCCGTACATAAAGAATTGTTCGTCCAGCCCTCCCACCTGTTCGAGCGCCGCTCGCGGCACCATCCAGAACCATCCTGTCAGCACTTCGACATCGTCGATGCGGTCGTAAGGATATCCTTCCATCAAAAACCCGCCGAACATCTTCGACCTCGGAAACAGCGCGTGCAGCCCCAGCGCGCTGCAGACCGTATTCCAAACCGTAGGCAATCTCATCACGGACTGCCCAATGCTGCCATCGGGACTCAGCATCTTCGGCCCCAGCAGCCCGATATCCTTATTCCGCTCCAGGTAGTCGACCATTTTCGCCATGCATCCCGAGGGAACGACGACATCGGAATTCAGCAGGCAAACATATCGGCCGCTGCTTCGAGCAATTCCGATGTTATTAGCTTTCGCGAAACCCAAATTGTCTTGGTTACGGATCAACAACACATTCGGGAACTGCTCGGCAATGGCCTCTGGCGTCCCGTCGGTCGAGGCGTTATCGACCACGATAATTTCGAATCCGCGAGCGGCTCCGCCTCCGCATAAGGATTCAAGACACTCCAATGCGTACCGCTTCCCATTCCAGGTCACGATAATGATTGACACGACGGGTACAGCTGTTTGTGTATCCATTGCGATTTGTCTTTGTGCGATTTAGCTCGGGCGAACGCGATGCTCTATGCCGGTGTTAGAACTTGGCCGTGCGATATCGGGCTTTCCGACGTCAGCCCCGAGCCGTCTTCCGGAGATTCCGACGTCTTTTTCGGAGGAATGAATTTGGCGGAAACCGCTACCATGACCAGCAATGCGTACCACGCAATAATGCTCTGATCGAAATAGAAGATGCCGAAGAACGCGACGGTGTTAGCGAACAGCGCGGCGCCCACCGCCCAAGCCAGATGGGCGTCATTCGGAGATCGTTCCGAGAGCTTCCTCACCATCCCGATCCTCTTGTACGCATAGACCAATATGGCGATGAATAGAATGAACGTGATCAGCCCGCCGCCAACCCCCGCCGCCACATACGCATTGTCGACATCCCACATGTAGTAGCCCCAATCGGCGTTATTGCGAGTTCCAATCAGCCACCATTCCGAAAAATGCCGAACAAAATTGTCGATCAAATAGGCTCGGTGCCACCCCGTTCCGCCGGTTGCGCCGCCGACATGAGAAATAAGAAACCATACCGGAGCCTTCATGACCATTTGCAGGCAAACCAATAAAATGACAAAGCCCCATCGGAATACCCGCATCTGCTTTCTCGCCCGCCACAGCAATAGAGCGATGGTCCCCGCGGCAAACGTCATCAGCGGCGTACTCGATGCCGACGCGATCGTCATCACGGTCGATCCCACAACTCCCAGCCCCATCAGCACCCGGCTGTTTTCCTTGCGCCACCATAGGCCGACGAACAATGGCATCAACATTGCCCCCACGGTCCCTGCGATGATGGGATGGGCAAAGGGCCCCTCCGCCCGCACCGACGCGCTGCGCACCTCGGAAAGTTCTTTCGCGCCGAGGAATGAAAATTCATTGTGTCCGGTGATGTGCTCGACCAACGTACATGGGGCAATGATCGCCACGATGACTGCAAATACCTTGATCGCCCGAATCACGTCGGCCTTGTCGCGAATCAGGATTCGAAGAAGCAGGTACGAACCAACATTCGTGTATAAGAATCCCAGCCGGTTCGTGACTGCCGACATCGCTCCCCAAAGCAGCGAAAATGTAATCGCATTGGCCGCTGCCCAACATAAGATCGCTTTGTCGAGAGCATTCAACCGGCCTGCAAGAAACTCCCCCCGGCTCAAACAACGAAGCCATCCAGCCAGAAGCAGAATGCGTTCAATTGGAAAATGCAGGCCTCCGACAATTATGTTCAGTTCCTGCGGAAGCAACAAACAAGAGATAAGCAGGGGAGCAATAACATATTTACGCGGCAGAGCAAAAATCAGGATCACTGCGACAACCAGAATGCCGATCGCCAGTGGCGTGATGAAGGTCTGCCCTCCACCGCCAAAGTAATAATTGTCCGGCATCTCGAATCTGTTTGGATTCATATCGTCCCCGCAGCGGCTGTGGGCAGAGCTTTCTTTCGAACTACTAGGTAGTATCCAATGTCCCTAGGCCATAAGTGATGGGTGACTTTGTCGAACAATTCGAACAGGCCGTCGCCGAAGTACCGCCAACCCCAATCGAGAATCCAATGCAGATGCGCCGGAAAGTAAAAATTTCCGATGCTGATCCTTTCTAGAACCTCATACTCGCACCCACTTGCCTGCAAAGCCAGCATTACGGACTCATCACTCTCAAATCTGTACTTGGAAGGCAAGAAGCTCCGTAGCAATCGCTTGAACTTGGTCTCATCCGGCTTTCGTTTCGGAGCCACGGTCAACAAATAGGAGATGTGCGCCAGACTCCAACGCTGCGGCAGTTCCCACAGCAGAATACCCCCATCTTTCAGCAGAGACAGATACACCTGGGCCAGAACATCCCATCCGCGTGAAAGGAAGGCCGCCCCGAATTCATGAACGATGTCAAAGTACTGTTTGGGGAGCATCCGAGGATCGTGCATGTCGTCCTGACAAAAGGTGGCCGACGGGATTCGCTGCTTCGCCACCTGAAGATCGGCGCAGTTCGTATCGATCCCCCACTCCTCACAGCCGCCCACGCAAAGAGATGCCAGCAGGAGTGCGTCACCTTTCCCGCATCCCATGTCCACGAATTTTGCCCCCGGAGTCAGATACTTCCTGAATAACACTTCCATCGAGCAAAACTTCCGCCGCAAATGCCAGCGCACGAACGGACCGGCATGGCCCTGTTGCTCCAGCAACAGATCCACCAACCCGTCTGTTGGATTGTTCGCGCGACCATCGGAATCAAGCTGCGGCAACGTCAATGTTCTTCCGAGTCTCTCGGAAAACAACAAAAGCGCTTACAACCAAAGCAAGCGCGGCCGTGCTCGTGCCATAGATTAAGCTGAACAGAGGCCCATGAAACTCCAGAGACGGGCGGGCAACCATCGCCAGCCCAAACACACAGAGCGCCACTGCAAAGCCAATCGCGAATCTCTTGCCATATTGCGAAAAACGAAAGCCCGTAAGCGATTTTATCTGTCCCATCTGAACGGCATACCCAATGACAATCGCTACCAAAGCCGCAAGTTGGGCGCCAAGCGTACCCCAATAATGCACGGCCGGATAGATCAGTGCCGCCATCACCGCAGCCATGATCGCTACACATAGCCGATGAAGCTGCGGCTTCCCGGCTGCATATAAGACAGTAGTAATCTGGCCGTTCGCGACGTTGATGAACGCGATCAGGATCGCTACCACAAAAGGCGCAAAGCCTGCTGCGTAGCGTCCTCCGTAAAGTCCGGATAACAGCGTGCGCCCTGTCAACACGACGAAGATGAAAGCTGGCATAAACAAAATCGCAATCATCGACGTCACTTTGGCGAGAGTGTCATTGATGCGGCCATAGTCTTCCTTCAGATGCGAGAACATTGGCATCAGTATCTGGGCCAGCCAATTCATCATAAAAGAGGCGGGGACTTGCGCGAGATTCGTCGCGATCGTGTAAACACCCAGCTGTTCGGCGGAAGTCAGTTTGCCGAGCACGAATACATCGGTCCGGGAAAAGAGCAGATTTAGAAACGACAATCCAAATATGCCCTTGGAAAAACGCAGTAGGTCGCCAGCGGCCCCTCTGCTGATGGCATATTTTGGTCGAAACGGACACAGTACGTAGGATGCCACGCAGAGCACCGCGTACTCGGCGGCAAAACCAATCGCCAGAGCCCAGATGTTTCGCAGAAGAAAAGTCAAACCGATTGTGAGTAACGTCCCACTAATGCTGCTCCCATACTGCAAGACCGCCCACTTTTTGAAATTCATGCCCTTAAGGGTCACGAACGCTGCCGGACTCATGGCTCCGTTGAACAGAATGCTCAGCAGCGCAATGCGCATCAACGAGGTCAGCTGGGAGTTATGGTAAAAAACAGCCACCCGCGGTGCGAACGAGAAAATCAGCCCGTAAATGACCACCGAGCGCACAAACGATAGCCACCACGCGGAATTTATGTACTCGTCTTCATGCCCTTTCGCATTCTGAATGATCGCTTCTTTGATCCCGATTTCCGTGAACGTGTCCATCAT
>JBAVYO010000387.1:0-5841 GCA_049698855.1 Terriglobales bacterium | reverse complement strand
GTCTCGTTGCAGTTACTACGACATTTTCTCGTTGCAACAACAAGCGTGAGCCACTACCTCCACCGATACAAAAAGGCGGGAGACTGTTTTTGTCTCCCGCCCATGGTGCTTCTTCGTACTCCGTTTATTGTTGTCCGCTGGCTGATGCGCTTGCTGTAGCCTGAGTGAAGTCCAGCGACTGCTTGCCCCGCGCGAAGTCGACCCGGTTGAGAGTCGACATGTTGCTCACATCGCTGGTCTCAATTGCGTCGACGCCCTGTGGATTTTTGGCCTGCCCCAACTTCGCCGGAACCGTGGCCACAACTTCCTTACCCTGCAGGAATTTCACCTGCACGTTGGAGCCGCTGCCGTCCCACTGCAGCTTGTAGTCGCCCGGCTTCAGCTGAGTCATGCCCACCTGCACGGAATGCGACAGAGTGATTCGAGTCTCGTTCTTATCTTTCGCGAAAGCGCTTAGCGACAGGCCAGAGGCCAAAACCGCCACGATGGCAATGTATTTGCCAGTCTTCATAAATATAAATCTCCTCAAATTGTAGGTTTTGTCGGTTGGAGTTTCTTTGTAGAGTGATGGAACACACCTCCACTCGCGCATACGAGTGGTGCCATTGTTTAGAATTTGACTCTTGCCCTGTTAGACGCACCAGAGCGAGAAAGGTTTTTTAAAGTCTTGTTAAATCGAGATCAGCCGTGCCGCGAGCACTCGTGGCGGGATAAGAAGCTTTACTGTTTCGGGTCCGTTCTGTAGCTCCAGAAACCGGCCATCTCTTCCTGCAAAACGTGGAAGGAAGCTTCGCGCGGCTCCGGAACTTTCCCCGCGGCCGCTCCATCCTCTGGCGACCCATCATTTTTTACCGCCTCTTCAATCAGCCGATGCATTGGCGCTAACTCGCACGCAGGATCGGTGGCGGCCGCATCGCCAGCTATCAGGAACGCCTGGCAGCGGCATCCGCCAAAATCTTCTTTGCGGCGGTCGCAGGAGCGGCACGGCTCGGGCATCCAGTTTTCGCCCCGAAATTTTTGAAATGCTTCCGAGTTCTGCCAGATCCAATCGATACCGTGCTCGCGCACGCTGTCGAAACGCATGCCGGGAATCACTCCAGCCGCATGACAGGGCAAGGCGCGACCAGCGGGATCGATGAGCAGCAACTGCCGTCCCCACCCGCCCATGCACGCCTTGGGAAAGCGCGCGTAGTAATCGGGCACAACCATATCGATGCGGACTCGGCCCTTCAGCCGCTCTTGCGCAGCCGCGACTGTAGCCAGCGCGCGGTCAAGTTGCGTGCGTGTAGGCAACAGCGCATGCCGGTTCGTGAGCGCCCACCCGTAATACTGCGCGTGCGCAATTTCCATGCGGTCGGGATGCAGAGCCTCAAGCGGTGGAATCATCTCTTCCAGATGATCGATGTTCTGCCGATGCACCACCAGATTGACCGTGAAAGCGATTCGATGCTCGCGAATCCATTCCGCCAATTCGATCTTGTGCGCATGGGCGCGGGTGCCGGCGATCCAGTTCGCCGTACTTTCCTGCGAATCCTGAAAGCTGAGTTGAATGTGGTCGAGGCCATTATTGACCAACTGCGCCAGCCGTTCTCGTGAAAGCCCGATGCCAGAAGTGATGAGATTGGTGTAGAGACGCGCCTGACGGGCGCCCGAAATCATTTCGGCGAGATCGGGACGCGCGAGCGGCTCTCCGCCTGTGAGGTGAAGATGCAGAACGCCGAGCGCCGCAGCTTCATCGAAAATCCGCAGCCAGTCCGCAGTCGCCAGCTCTTCGCTTCGCGCCGTCAGCTCCAGAGGATTCGAACAGTAGACGCAGTGCAAGGGGCAGCGATGCGTGATCTCGGCAATCAGGGCCAGCGGATTAGAACATTGAGTCATTGAGCCATTGAATCACTTGGCCATTGCACGCAATGATTCAATCCCTCAATGATTCAATGGGTCAATAATCTGCAATCGTTTAATAATCAACAATGCGCTTGTCGTGCAACTG
The DNA here is from genome assembly GCA_049698855.1 of Terriglobales bacterium. Lineage (GTDB taxonomy): Bacteria > Acidobacteriota > Terriglobia > Terriglobales > Acidobacteriaceae > Acidiflorens. The sequence goes on along the minus strand of JBAVYO010000387.1, from coordinate 3,851 downwards.
CTCCAGAAAGCCGATCACGTCAGCGCGAATCTTGTCCTTCGGCGCAAGCATAAACTGCTCCTGTAGCTTCTGAATCATCTCCGCGAGCGTGAATTGGCCTGTGCAAAGTTCCATGATCACGCGGCCTGTGCCTTCAACTTTGATAGCGCCCTCGGGAAACAGAATCACAGGCGCGTCCGCCGTGCCACCCCAGCGGCATCCCGCAGCCAGTTTCGGAACGCTCGCTTCGGTGAGTTCAGCCACGAGCGCCCCCTGATTCATCATTGTTGTTAAAGCGAAACGCCCCCGGTGGCGGCCAGCCCGGCTCGACATAAGCAAAGTAAAGCGCGTCGAGCTGCGCCCACAGAATGTCGCACTTGTCCCGTAACGCCTGAATCACCCGCTCCTGCTCAACCCGCGTCGCGGCATGATCGAACACATACTTGATCGCAAAGGCCGCATCCTCGGGCGCTTCCGTCAGCCGCGCCTGGAAATAATCAAGCCCGCTTGCCAGCCATGGATAATGCTGCCGCAGCTTCTCCATGCGCAGCGTAATCAGGTCGCGCGAAAACAACTCGGTCAGCGAACTGGCCACGCACTCGACGAACGGGCGCGTCCGCACCAGGTTGAGATATTCATTTCCGATGAAGCGCGTAGCTGGAAGAATTCCCTCCGCGCTTATGACGCGCTCTCGATCCAGTCCCGTCGCTTCCGCCAGTTTGATCCAGCGAAGAATGCCGCCATTCCGCTGCTCGTCTCCATCGTGATCCACAATGCGTTTACGCCAGGCGCGGCGAAATGCCGGGTCGGTGGAGCGCGAGAGAATAATCGAATCTTTGATCGGAATAATCGACTGGTAGTAATAACGATTCAGCGCCCACGCCTGCAACTGTCCTCGGCTGAGCTTGCCTTCGTGCATGAGCACGTGAAAAGGATGCTGGTGGTGATAGCGCTCGGCTCCCACCTGACGCAGGGCGGCGCGCAACTCGTCAAAAGTAAGCTTCTCCGCGCTTTTCTCCGCTAGAGTTCCAGATGCCAATTGTCCTCCGCTACTTCCCATCCCGCCGCGCGTACGGCGCGATGTTCCGGGCCAGCCTCGTTAAGAATCGGATTCGTGTTGTTGATATGAATATAAACACTCCGTCCGGCCTTCACATTTTTGAGCAGAACAAGACTTTCTTCAACCGGAATATGTCCCATCTGGCGGGCGGTTTCTCCGCTTGACTCGATGCGTATGAGTTCGTCGTCGCTCCAAAACGTGCCATCGAACAACAGAACATCTGCGCCATCAACCTTCGCCATGAGCGCGTCATCCAGCTTTCCAACCGCAGGGAGATACGCAATTCGCTTCGCCGATTGCGATTTGGAGGACAGCCTGGCTGACGATGCGATGAATGACGATGTGAAGAACAATCCAGCCGTAGCCTCGTCCGCCGTCAGACCCGTGCTTTGCGCGTATTTGGGATAGCGGCCCGAGAGGTAGTAGATCTCGCATCGCAGGCCGGCATCGCCCGCAGGAATCTGGCCCGCGGCATCGAGCAGCGGAAATGCCCCGTCCGCATTGATCGCCGTCCAAACCACCTGATGCTCGGCGCGATTCAGCATTCCGAACATACTGTTTTCTTCGCGCAGAATGCGGAGAATCGACGGCGCGGCATAAACCCGAAGCGGTTGCAGTTCGCGCAACAACAAAAGACCAACCACGTGGTCCAGATCCGCGCTCCCCAGCACCACGCCCGCAATCGGCGAATCGCGCGGCCCGCGAGGATGCAGCGCGCGAGTTGCCTCGATTTGAGAGGGAAGGTCCGGAGAAGCTCCGGCAAGAAACCAAGTCACACCGTCGGCGCTCAATGCAAGCTGGGCCTGCGTTCGCGCCTTTCCGGCGAATTTACTTTGGCGGTCGTTTCCGCGTGCATTATCGCGCACCGCCGAACAATTTCCGCAGCCGCAATTCCACTGGGGGAATCTACCTCCAGCTGCCGAACCGAGGATGCGCAGATGCATCGCTGGTTACAGTGTCGCGCTGACGTAAGAGTTAATCTCGCAGCACAAAAGGATTTCTTCAAAAACCGGAGCGGTCCAAGTCATGGCATTCACCTTTGTGGGGCTTGATTTTTTCCCCGCCGGCACCCCAGCGCGGCGTGGATGTGATCGCTAGAGCATACCATCGCCGGCCATGGTTTGGAACCGGAATAGCCCCACTTTTCATGGCCCGAATGGGGGATCAAGTCGCGCGATTTGGCGATGCCACATTCAACAATCCTGGAATCAATCATCCAGGAATCAAAGACCTACTTTTTTCGTAACTAACTCCTTAATGCAGTATCCCCATCCTCTTCCCCACCCGCCCCAGCACTTCCAGCGCCTGCTGCAATTCTTCTTTCGTGTGCGTGGCCGTCATGATCGTTCGTATGCGCGCTTTGCCTTCGGGGACAGTCGGAAATGCAATCCCCGTGCCGAGCACGCCTTCTTTGAACAGCTCGCGTGAGAAGTCCATCGTCAACCGGCCGTCGCCAATAATGATCGGCGTAATCGGCGTCTCGCTCGCGGGAGTCGTCTGCCCGCCAATATTAAATCCAAGCAGTCCCAGCTCTTTTTTCCAGAAGCGCGTGTTCTCCCACAGCTGTTCCATCCATTGCGGCTCGTTCTGTAAAACGTCGAACGCCGCAATGCAAGTTGCCGCAACCGACGGCGGATGCGAAGTCGAAAACAGAAACGGCCGCCCACGATGATAAAGAAAGTCAATCAGATCGCGCGTGCCGCAAACGTATCCGCCAAGTGCGCCAATTGCTTTCGATAAGGTTCCCACCTGAATATCCACGCGCCCATGCAGCCCAAAGTGGTCGACCGTGCCGCGCCCGTTTCGTCCAAGCACGCCCGAGGAGTGCGCGTCGTCCACCATCATGATCGCGCCATACTTTTCGGCCAGTTCGCACAAGCCGGGCAGCGCGCCAATGTCGCCGTCCATGGAGAAGACGCCGTCGGTAATGAGCAACCTGCGGCCCGGCTGATCTTTTATGCTGGCAAGCTGCTCTTCGGCATGCGCCAGGTCTTTGTGATTGAACACCAGAATTTTGGCCCGCGAGAGCCGCGCGCCGTCGATGATCGAAGCATGATTCAGCTGGTCGGAAATAATGAAATCCTCTTTGCCGAGGATGGCCGAGACCGTGCCGGCGTTGGCCGTGAATCCGGACTGAAAGACGACGCACGCTTCAACGCCCTTGAAGCGCGCAATCTTCTCTTCCAGCTCCATGTGAATGCGCATGGTGCCGGCGATGGTGCGCACCGCGCCGGACCCGACGCCGAGCTTGCGCGTAGCCTCCAGCGCAGCTTCGCGCAGCTTGGGATGCGTCGTCAGCCCAAGATAATTGTTCGAAGCGAGATTGATGACCTTCTTGCCATCAAATGTGCAGACCGCAGCCTGCTCATCTTCCAGCACGCGCAGCTTGAAGTGCGTGCCCTTGGCCTTGAGTTCATCGAGTTGATCGGTAAGAAATGACAGCGGATTAGTGCGTGCAGCAGCAACAGACATGAATAGCACCTCGAGTAGAGAATCCAACGTAATAGTTTACTCTGGCATCTCGCATAGCGAGAATCGAGAACGGGCACTAGTTCCACAGGCTGCGGAAAAACTTCGCTTCGCTTTTGATTTTGGGTGGCGCAGCGGTTCACCGCTGCGATAAGTGGCTTTGTTCTCGCGCTGGCTTCACAGGCTGCGAAAAAAGTCGCAAATGTAAGGACCGCCTTGGAAGAGCGGCCCTTGAGGGCCGCGTAAGTCGCTTCGAATCAATCGGGGCTTTAGCCCCGGTGGTCGCTCTTGCCATGCCAGAGGACTTTTTCCGCAGCCTCTTTAGCCGCTGACGTCAGGCTGT
>JBAVYO010000386.1:0-20322 GCA_049698855.1 Terriglobales bacterium | reverse complement strand
ATCATGATTATCAGAACGCAGCCGCCGAATTGCAGCGCGCGGTCGCGCTACAGCCTCGGGATGACGGCGCCTACTACGACCTCGGCTTGGTTTACATGGAGATGAAGCAGCCAGAAAAGGCTGAGCAGGCGTTCACCCAACTGCTGAAGATCAATCCCAACAGCGCCGATGGACATGCGGGTCTGGCATCGGCCTTTTCTGATCAGCATCGGGACACAGAGGCGCTCGCCGAGTACCAGCGGGCGGCGGCGATTGACGCCAACTATCAGGGCATCAACTACAACATAGGGCTGGAGCAGGCGCGGCTCAAGCAATATGATGATGCCATCGCATCGTTACTCAAGCAGCGCGAGAAAGCCGACGATCCCGACAATGAACATCTGCTGGCCGATGTCTACAAGAATAATGGAATGTTGAACGAAGCCGCCGACGCCCACGAGCGGGCAGCGCAATTTCAGGGCAGGTAGTGAGATTAAAAACTGCGATTCCCTAACTATCTTGCGGCCGCCGCCACACGGAAGCGAACGCGTTCCCACTTCTGCAGAAATTCCACGATCTCAAACAGATTGCGCGCCTGAGGATTACCCGATGGGCCGAGCATGCGCATTAGGCTCTTGGCAGAGTGATCGGTCGCGTCTGCGAGTTCTGAGAAGCCGATGGTGGCATTGATGTAATCGCGCAGCACTGCCTTGCCGGTTTCGATATCTCCGCAAAGAAAACTCTCTACGCCCTCGCGCAGCAACTCCTTGCGGAAAGCAGGATCGCGGCGGACGCGGGCCTGAACGGTTTCCCTAAACGTACGCGTCAACGGCATACTATTTCTTCCTTTGCTTGTAATCTACCCACCGATCCTGCGCCGTGCGAATGTCGCTTTGTTGGCGAGACTTTGTCCCTCCACCAAGCAGGATGACGATGCGTTCTCCGTCTTTTCCTAAATAGATTCGATAACCGGGACCGAAGTCGATCTTGTATTCCATGACTCCGCTGCCGACCGGCTTTACATTCGAAAAATTGCCGCGTGCCAGCCGCGTGATTGCAATTGCTACCTTGGCTGCGGCCTGCGCATGCAAACTGTCAAACCATCGTGCATACGGGCTGCGGCCTTCGCGGTTCAGGTATTCCAGAACCTCGACATCAAATGGTAACATATACGATACCGTTGTCAACCCGCGAAAGTGGCTCTTCTGAAGCGGCCGAACGCGTTCTTTTCCGCTAGATTGGGCTACCTATTTGGTTTTCTGAATCGCCTGCTCGATCCTCGCCAGCGTTGTTTCTTTCCCCAGCACCTGCAGCGTCTCAAAAAGCGGCGGCGCGTTTTTCCTTCCACATACGGCTACGCGGATCGGCTGAAACATCTGGCCCGCTTTGAATCCCAGTTCCTGCGCGGCCGCTCGCAGAGCATGGTCAAGGGCATCGTGGGTGAATTCGGTTTGAGCGAGCACTTCGCGCGCTCGCGCCAGGACTTTGGCGGCCATTGCCGCGTCTCCCTTTTGCGGAATGAGTTCGGCGGGATCGTAGGGCGGGAGCTGATCGACAAAGAAAAAGTCGGCCGCGGTCAGCACATCGCGCAGCAGCTTGATGCGCTCGCGGATGAGCGGCGTGATCGCCAGCATCTTCTCGGGCGTCACGCGAAATCCGGCTTCGGCGACGATCGGCAACAAGCGTGCGCTCAGTTCGGCGACAGGCAGGGCACGGATGTGCTCGGCATTCAGCCACACGGCTTTCTGATCGAACGTCTCTTCTGGGTAGAAATGCTCATTCACCGCTTTATTCGGAATGGCGAGATTGGCGGAGGGAACAACCATGTCAGCCGGAGAAGCTACGCCGACATCAGCGGGCAAGGGCGCCCCCTCTACACTCAGCTCCTTGAAATTCACCACGGCGTTCGCGCGATTGATGCCTTCCAGCGAAAAGGCGTCGATCAGCTCCTGGCGAGACAAAACCGTGCGGTCGTCTTTCGGCGACCAGCCCAGCAGACACAGAAAATTCATGAATGCCGCAGAAAGAAATCCAGCGTCGCGATAGGTGGTCACGCTCACTACAGGGCCGTGGCGGCGCTTCGAGAGCTTCGACCCATCGGGCGCGACCAGCAGGGGCAGATGCGCGAATTGCGGTGCCTTGCCTCCGGCAGCTTCAAAGATCAGAACGTGCTTGTAAGTGTTCGAAAGATGATCCTGCCCTCGAATAATGTGACTGATTCGGAGATCGACGTCGTCGGCGCAGGAGGCCAGGTGATAGGTCGGCATGCCATCGCTGCGCAGGAGGGCGAAATCTTCAATGTCATCGGCGGACTTGATTTGCTCGCCATACACCGCATCGGTGAAACGCACCTGTTCTCCAGATCCGCGGGGCACGCGGAAGCGCAGTGCAAAAGGCTCTCCCGCACCGGCGCGGCGGTCGCTTTCGGCGCGCGGAAGCTCGCGCATGCCGGGATTAAACAGCCATGTCTGCCCGGCTCCCGATTTTTCGCTGTCGCCGGTGTGCGCGGGAGTAAAGTCTCGATAGGCGAGACCTTTCTGGAAAATAGCCTCGGCGATCTGGCGATGAAGCGCGAGGCGCTCAGACTGTTTGTACTCTTCATCCCAGCCGAGATCGAGCCAGCGCAAACCATCGAAAATGGAATGGACACTCGCTTCGGTATTGCGCTCGACGTCGGTATCGTCGAGGCGGAGGACCATCGTTCCGCCATTGTGGCGGGCGTAGAGCCAGTTGAAAATGAATGTGCGGGCACTGCCAACATGCAGAAAACCTGTGGGAGACGGAGCGAATCGGACGCGAAGCATAACGTTTGAGTATATAGGCTCTTGGCTTTGGGCTCTTGCTCTTGGCTCTTGGCTCTTGCATTTTTGGAGATTGGACGAGGCCAATCAAAATCGCGAAACCGATCCTTGGCCTAGCGTGGGTTGGAACCGCTGAAAGCGGCGGCCAATGCCGAAAGCTCAGAGCCCAAAGCCCAGCGCCCCTGGGCCCACGCCCCGGTTACCCCCGGTTACGAAGGTAACTCCAGCCCGAAAAACCCACTGGCGCAACCGCATCCTAATAAAAGAAGATACTGAAAACGCGCCGTACCCAGGGCGGACAATACCGGAAGATTACTGTTTCTGTGAACTTCCGGCCATATCATCGATCCGAATCGAAACCCCGTCCGGGTGCGCCGTCGTTCTTAACGAGCGTCATTTCTTTACTGACTGAGGGACGATGAGCAACGTTGCCACCGATCTGGTGCTGGTTCCCGGAGCCGTCGCGCTCCTGGTTCTCCTCGTTTTCACATACCTCTACGAGCAAAGCCGCCATAGTTATTTTCGCGCATGGCAACTGGCCTGGGCCGCCTATACGCTTCACTACGCGATTGAGGCAGTGGCCCACTTTCGCGGCCCGTCGGTCTGGCTTTCGTCGCTCAGTTCCGCGCTGCTCATCGTCATGGCGGCGTGCGTCTTCGTCTCGACCCGCCTCATGAAGGAGCCATTTCAACCGAAGTGGTATGACGGCGCGATCGTGCTTGGCTTGCTCGCGCTCGCCGCCGTTGGCGTTCACGCGCACTTCACGGGCGGCACGTTTCACCAGGACGCGACCGTTCCCATGTATCTGCGGCTGGAGATGGGGTTGGCAGCCGTTCTGATCTATGCCTCGTTTCATTATTATCGCTACGGTTTTCGCCGGGATTCCATCGCGTTCCGTATGCTCGCATTCTCGCTGGCATTGTGGGGGGCGCTCATGGGCGCAGGCCAGTTCCGCGAGCCGTTCCTTGAGAGCGTAGGACGCCTGGGCGGTTTTCTCGGCCCGATTCCCCAGACGCTGCTCGCGATTGCGATGGTGATGGTTCTGTTTGAAAACGAGCGCAACGCCGTGCAGGAAAATGCACTCGCCTTTTCGACGCTCGGCACCGACCCGCGCCGCCTGCTCTCTGCCAGCGATCTCGTACCCAGCTTGCAGGCGTTCGTGGATCGCCTGGTCGCTCCGCTCCCCTCGCGCCGCGCCGTCATCTTTATTTCCGCTCAGTGGCGTGGCACGGTTCCGTCCGTCCAAAAAGGCTTTTCGCCTGAGTTCCTGGAAAAGCTGCAGAAGACCGACGCCGGGGAATACATAACCGAGCTGGCGTACCGCCGCGGCGGCGTGGTCACATTCCGGAATCTCACCGACTTGGAAGAGCCGCTGCCCGCGCTTTCCGGCGGAAAGTTCGCGGCCTTCAAGCAAGCGCTGCTTTCCGAAAACATCGGCGACATGATGGCCGTCAGCCTGCAAACGCGGGAGCACAACTTCGGAGTTGTTCTGTTTCCGCACGCCGAACGCCCCATGTTCGGATCGTCGAACTTGCGGTTGCTCATCGGCCTGTCGCTGCAAATCGCGCTCACGCTTGAAAACTACGTTGTCATGCACGAGGCGCAGCGCCGCACCAAGGAATACGAATTACTCACCCAAATCGGACAGGCCATCAGTTCTCATCTCAATCAGGAAGAGGTGTTGCGCACGGTGCAGGCTGAACTGGGGCGCATCTTCGATACCAGCACGTTCTACATCGCTTTTCAGGATGACGACCAACTGCGTTTCGAGCTGGAACTCGAAGATGGGCTGGTGCGTCCACGGCGGTCGCGCAAACTCGCCAACGACTTGACGGAACACATCCTGCGGACCGGGCAGCCATTGCTGATTCAATCGGATATGGCGCAGGTGTGCAGCTCTCTGGGGCTGGAGTTCGTTCCGCCCCGCGCGCCGAAGTCGTTTTGCGCCGTGCCGATCATGCTGGGCGGCAAGCCCGCGGGCGTGATGGCGGCACTGAGCGCTGAGCACGAATACCGGTTCCACGAACGCGATCTCGCCGTCATGCAGACCGCGGCTGGCCAGTTAGGCGTGGCGATCGAGAATGCGCGCCTCTTCACCGAAGAGCAGCGCCGCGCGCGCCACCTCGCATTTCTCAACAACATTTCCAAGATGGCGATTTCGAGCGAAGACGCCGAGCGGATGATGGCCGACATCGTCCGCGAAATCCAGAAGAATTTCCGCTACGACCACATCGGCATCGGCATCATGGATTACGCCACCAAGGATCTCGAAATTAAGGCGGAGGCGGGTACCACCTCTCTGGCGCTCGGCCGCCGAATCGCTCTTGGAAGCGGCGTGCTCGGCAAAGTCGCGCGCACAGGTGTCAGCGCCCTGGTGCAAAGCGTGGGGGCCGGCCAGTTGGCCGGCGTGCTCCCGGAATCGCGCGCCGTGCTCTGCTTGCCGATCACTTATGGCGACTCTTTGCTGGGCGTGCTCAACATAGAAAGCCGCGCTGAGAACGCATTTGCTCCGCAAGATGTCCTGATTCTGAATACCCTTGCCGACCTGCTGGCCACCGCACTCCACAACTCATTCGTTTTCCAGAAGCTGCAACAGCAGTCGATCACCGATGGCTTGACCGGGATTAAGACGCGCCGCTTCTTCTGGGAAGCGCTTAGTTCGGAGTGGAAACGCGCGTCGCGCTCCGGGCGGGCATTTTCGGTCGTGATCATCGATCTCGACAAATTCAAGGAGGTCAACGACTCGCTCGGCCATCTTGAAGGGGACCTCGTACTGGCACGCGTCGGACGGCTGCTCGAGCAGAAATGCCGCCAGTCAAACGTGGTCGCGCGCTACGGTGGAGATGAATTCATTATTTTGATGCCGGAGACCGGAATCGAGCAGGCCCAAGTGCTTGCGGAACGGCTGCGCCTCTGGCTGGCTACCGATTCCATGCTCGAAGAACATCACATCACCGGCAGTTTCGGCGTCGCCAGCTTTCCCATGCACGGCTTCGCAATGGAAGATCTGATTCGCGTGGCCGACGCCGGTATGTACGTTTCCAAGCGCGCTGGCGGGAATCAGGTCTCCACTTCCGAGCCGTTTCGCGAAGGCTCCGCCGTGCAGCGACAGCTTATTTCTTCGTACATCGAAGGATTCTTGCAACGTGAACAGCATGGGCCGAATCACCTCGAAGAACTTGTGTCCACGTTGCGCAAGCTAGGGGCGAACTCCGATCAGGCCGAAACCGACCCGCTCCGCGAAGCCGTGGAAGCGCTGGCGCAAGCCGCGGAACTCCGCGAACCCAACGCCGCCGGCCACAGCGATAAATGCGGGTACTATGCGGAACTCGTTGCGCGTGCCTTGAATCTTTCTTCCGAGGAAGTAGCGGACGCTGCTTTTGCGGGACGTGTGCACGACGTAGGCAAGCTGTTCATCGACGAGCGTATCCTGAATAAGTCCAGCGTTCTCACGGACGACGAGTTGTCCGTGATCAAGACTCATCCTCAACTCGGCGTGGATGTGTTGCGCGCAATTCCGGACGTCGACAGAGTGGCGCAGGCAGTCGCATCCCATCATGAGTCTTTGGACGGCAGTGGCTATCCGTATGGCATGCAGGGCGAGAGCATCCCGCTCTTAGGCCGCATCCTCGCCGTAGTCGACGCCTATACCGATATGATTAGCGAACGCTCTTTTGCCCCGGCGAAGACTCACGAGCAGGCTCTTGCGGAGCTGGCATCGCTGAGCGGCACACGCTTCGATGGAATGATCGTTCGTCTTTTCACCCGCCTGCTCAAGATGGAGAAAACGCCTGCCGCCCAGTAAGAACTGCAACCGCTTCGATACTGCCCTATTTTAGTTTTTCACTAGAGCGTGTTTCAAGAGCCGTTTTCTCCGTGACCCTGCCACTCCGTGGCGAAAGAACGTGTCGTGATCTATGCCGCACTCACGACCAGCGTCGCGCTTGCAGGCAAGTACCCCTTCCGGCGAAACCAGTCTTCCAGCGCGTCGCGCAACTGATCCATCGGGACATGCGTTCCAATCTCAAGCAGTCCGTCCGCCACAGGCAACGTGTCGTCAAACACAGTCGCGTTGGTGAAATTGCGCATGCTGAAATTATCGAGCCATTTCAACGGACAGGGATGGACTTGGCCATCAACTCGATATTCGACGCGAACCTTACGGGCAAACATCTTTTAATTTAAGCATAGGTCCAAGCCGGCTGCGGGATCTGATTGTTGCCCTGACTTAACTACACACTTCATCTTCATCTCTGCCATCAACAGTGGTACGATGCAACTGTCTTTCACCGCAATCGGCTGTCTGGATCATGGCAAAATCTGCACGCTCCGTCGCTTCTCCTCGCGTTGTCTCGATCGCCGATCTCCGCATTCTTGCCAAGCGGCGCTTGCCAAAGGTCGTATTCGACTACCTGGATGGCGGCGCCGAAGACGAAATCACGCTGCGCGAAAACTGCCGTGTTTACGACGACGTAATTTTCCGTCCCCGCTATGCCGTCGCGCTTGGTGAGTGCAGCCTGTGCACTCGCGTCCTTGGATTCGATCTGGCTCTTCCGTTCTTGCTGTCTGCTGTTGGTTACAGCCGTTTGATGGAACCGGGGGGCGAGGTTTCCGCCGCGCGCGCCGCCGGCAATGCCGGCACGGCCTACATGCTCTCGACGATTTCAGGGCACAGACTTGAAGATGTAAAAGCAGCGTCAAAAGGCCCGGTCTTTTATCAGCTCTATCTGATGGGTGGCCGCGGTGCAGCCGAAGCCGCCATCGACCGCGCCCGCCGCGCCGGATATTCCGCTCTCGTGGTCACCATCGATACTCCGGTTTCAGGCATTCGCGAACGCGATTTCCGCAACGGTATGAAGGAATTGATCAGCGGAAGCGTATTGGAGAAGCTGGCCTTTCTGCCCAATATCCTCGCGCATCCACGCTGGCTTGCAGCCTACCTGAAGGATGGCGGCATTCCGCCTCTCGCCAACGTCGTCATTCCCGGCAAAGGTCCCATGCCGCTGGTTGACATCACGGCGGCGCTCGCGGCGTCCGCCGTGTCCTGGAGCGACTTCCACTGGATTCGCGAACACTGGCAAGGGCCAATCCTGGCCAAAGGAGTGCTCACCGCCGATGATGCCCGTCGCGCCGTCGACGCGGGCGCAGCCGCCATTTCCGTGTCTAATCATGGAGGCCGTCAGCTCGACTGTGTTTCATCGTCTCTGCGCGCTTTGCCTGAAGTGGTCAAGGCCGTCGGAGGGCAAACCGAAGTCCTCATGGATGGCGGCATTCGCCGTGGGACCGACGTTGTCAAAGCGCTGTGTCTGGGCGCTCGCGCCGTGCTCTGTGGACGCGCCTACGCCTATGGACTGGCCGCCGCCGGGGAAGCGGGTGTGAACCGTGCAATCGAAATTCTGCGTACCGATCTCGACCGAACGCTGCGGCTGCTGGGCTGTCCTTCCGTGGCCAAGCTCGATCGTTCCTATGTGGAAATTCCCAAGAGCTGGGATACGAACTAGGGACGTGTTTGCGGAGGCCTGCAGGAGCGGGGCGCCCGCCGAACAGCCGCTGCTACGGTAAAAGGCTCGGGATCTCTCGCTCCCAAGCCTCTTTACTACACCGCGTCCTACTTGTCCTCAGGCCACTCGGATCTCTTCCCGAGTTGGCTGACTTTTCCGAACCGGCTCAGCTTCCCGACTTTAGTGATGCTCAATCGCAGCCGCCTGTCCAGATCGTCCAGCTCATTAATCAAGCCCTCGGGCATGTGCGTGCCGAAGCGATCAAAGTGCTCGCGGATGAGCGGAACCTCGGCCAGCCACCCGTCCACATCCACGCTAAGCAGTTCATTGAGTTCGGATGGGGTCACGTCCAGGCCTGTGGTATCGAGATCGGCGGGCCGCGGAAGCCGGCCAATCGGCGTATCCACCGCGTGTGCCGTCCCTTCGCATCGCTCGAAGATCCATTTCAATACCCGGCTGTTCTCCCCATAGCCCGGCCACAAAAGCTTGCCTTTCTCGTCACTCCGGAACCAGTTCACGTAAAAAATCTTGGGAAGCTTCGCCCCCGCATGCTCTCCAATATGGAGATAGTGCGCAAAGTAGTCGCCCATGTTGTAGCCGCAGAACGGCAACATTGCCATCGGATCGCGCCGTAGTTGTCCCACTTGTCCCGATGCCGCCGCGGTCGTCTCGCTGCTCGCGGTCGCGCCCAGGAATGTCCCATGCTGCCAGCTGTAGGCCTCCGTCACCAGAGGTACAACCCCGGCTCTTCGGCCGCCAAACAGGATTCCATCAATCGGCACGCCTTTCGGATCTTCCCACTCGGGCGCGATCACCGGGCACTGCCGCGCCGGTGTCGTGAACCGTGCGTTAGGATGCGCAGCCTTGCGAGGTGAATGGGGAGTCCATGGCCGCCGCAGCCAGTCCAGCAACTCGGGCGGCTTCTCGTCCGTCATCCCTTCCCACCAAACGTCGCGGTCTGGCGTGATGGCGCAATTCGTGAAGATCGAATTCCTGGTCGCGGTGAGCATGGCATTCCGATTCGATTTCATGCTCGTTCCCGGCGCCACTCCAAAAAAGCCATACTCCGGATTAATCGCGTAGAGCCGTCCATCCGCGCCAAATTTCATCCATGCGATATCGTCACCCACCGTTTCCACTTTCCATCCCTCGATGGTCGGAATCAACATCGCCAGATTGGTCTTGCCGCACGCAGATGGAAAGGCTCCCGTGAAGAACTTGGCCTGACCGCTGGGGCTGGTCATCTTGAGGATGAGCATGTGCTCGGCCATCCATCCTTCATCGCGCGCCTGCACCGACGCGATCCGCAAAGCATGGCATTTTTTGCCTAGCAGCGCATTCCCGCCATACCCGGAGCCGTACGACCAGATCTCGCGCGTCTCCGGAAAATGGCATATATATTTTTCATCCGCATTGTTCGGCCACGCCGCATCCTGATCGTTCGGGCCGAGCGGCGCACCCACCGAATGTAGTCCGCGTACGAACTCGCCTTCCTCCCCGAGCACTTCCAGCACGCGCGTGCCCACCCGCGACATGATGTGCATGTTCGCCACCACATACGGAGAGTCCGTAATCTCCACTCCTATGTTCGCGATCGGCGAACCGATCGGGCCCATGCTGTACGGAATCACATACATGACGCGACCAGTCATGGAGCCGGCATACAGCTGCTCCAGCCGCGCTTTCATTATTTGCGGATCTTCCCAGTTGTTGGTTGGACCCGCTTCTTCCTTCGTTCGTGCACAGATGAATGTCCGCTCTTCCACACGAGCCACATCCGCCGGACTGGAACGCACCAGAATGCTGTTGGGCCGCTTTTCCTCGTTCAGCAGGATAGCGGTGCCGGCCAGAATCATTAGCCGCACCATGGCCTGGTATTCCTCGTCCGACCCGTCGCACCAGTGAACTCGATCCGGTTTGCACAACTGGGCAATGCCTTCCACCCAGTCAATCAAGCGTTTGTTCTTGATTCCGCTTCCTAAGTCGGTCATGGTTTCCGCGTCCAGCATATGTGTGGCCATAAGAACCCTCTTTTCGAGCAGCTCGCTCTTTTTCACCGCGGCCTCGACGTGGGCAAGGCATTTCGGGACAGAAGGGCGCGACCGCCGAAGAGATTCTGCCCATTGACCGAGGACAGGGGCACTATTGTCCCTCATTTCGCCGGTCCTTCCAAGTACCGCCCCACCCGCATAGCAACGCCACTGCCCTGTGCGGTTCGACGATTATCCTCGTCCCCACGGACAAGGCAATGTGTCCTGGATCACATGGGATTGTGATGGTCCCGGCAGGCGGCGAGTTCGTTCGACGTTGCCAAAACGGCTTAGCGGGAAGCCTCTGCCGGAGCTTCCAACTCGGCCACGATGGCATCGAGATGTTTGAGCGTTTCTTCCACCGTCAGGCCATACATCTCGCGGCCCAGGCCTTCGCCCGATTCCAGCGCTGTCTTGAGGAAATGACCGGCAATCTCCTTCGCCAGAGCGTCGGTAATCACGTTGCCGCTCCGCTTCCTGTATTCGATCCAGGCTGGGTGCGGTAGCGCGACCCATACGGGCCGTCCGTCCACAAGGAACTTGATGTCCACGGCATCGGCGTGGCGCGTCGCGATCGCCACAATCAGCGCCTGGTAAAGCACATGGACTTTCTTCTTGGTCCAGCGATCGGTTGCGATGAAGTCAGTAAACATATCGAAAATGAGGCTTTAATTACTATATCGTTCGCCGTTGCGGGGGGCAAACAGGGGTTGCCGTACTCTGCTTCGCCCTTGTCATTCCGAGGAGCGCCAGCGACGAGGAATCTCGGACGCCCGGGGCCTGGATACATCTCCGGCCCCCTGTTTTTTGCATCCTTATCAATTTGCTCAACATCTGTTAATTTGTTGGCCTGCGTTCGCTCGAGGGCCTCCCGAGCCGTGCAGGATGCTTTTCGAACCGAATCCCAATATCAAGGACTATCCATGATCAAGCGTCAACGAAACATGCTTTCAGTGGCGGCAATAGTCGTTGTAACGACAATTTCCGCTTTCGCTCAGACCACCGCCTGGAACATCGACCCCGCTCATTCCACCGCGCAGTTCACCGTGCGCCACCTGGGCATTTCCAACGTGACCGGCAACTTCACCAAAGTGAGCGGCACGGTTGCGCTCGACGAGAAGAACGTCACGCAGTCGCAGGTCAACGCATCCATCGACGTCAACTCCATCGACACGCGCGTCGAAATGCGCGACAAGGACCTAAAGAGCGACCACTTCTTCGATGCCGAGAAATACCCCACCATCGAGTTCAAATCCAAGCGCATCGCGAAGAACGGCGACAAGCTGCAATTGATCGGAGATCTGACCATCCATGGCACCACCCGCGAAGTCACGCTCGACGTGGACGGCCCCACACCAGAAATCGCCGACCCATGGGGCAACGCCCGCCGGGGCTTCTCGGCCACGACAGCGATCAACCGCAAGGATTTCGGACTGACTTACAACAATCTTCTGAAGACCGGTGAAGCCGCCGTAGGCGATAACGTCAAAATTCAAATCGACGTCGAGATCGTGAAGAAGAAGTAGGGCTGGTCTCGCTGTAAGGCGCATAGCTGAGAGCGTGTAGCTTTTTGTGCCCCAGGTTCGCGCCCGTCTTCTTGGGCGCTAACCTGGGCGACGGACGCTGTCTTCCTAGCGTAGCGCCGCCACCTTGCTGGCAATAATTGTCTGCCGTTGCGCCCGCCTCTTTTCAATGATGAACGCCCTCTTCGATATGATTGGAACGTGGGCGTCAAAGCGATTCCAAAATCTGCGATTCAACTTCTGCACTCCCCGCAGCTGGCCAAGCTTCCGTGGCTTGTCTCTGCTTTTTCCACGCGAACGGGCGGAGTCTCACGCGTCTACGGGGGCAACGCCCTCAACCTCGGATTCACCAAGCACGACTCGCGCGCCGCAGTGGAGCGCAACCGCGAGTTGTTCCTCAGGGAGCTGGGCGCAGTCGATGATCTAGAAAGCCGGGGCGGCACGACGTCAGATCGCAAGGCAATGGGTCGCAAAGCGCCAGGCGGTAAAGCATCGGGCCAGCTCTGGCCGCTCGTAACCCTCCGTCAGATTCACTCCGATTTGATCCACTACGTCGATCGCGTGCCCAACCACCCGCTCGCGGGCGACGGCCTCATTACCGATACTCCGGGGCTGCTCATCGCCGTGCAGGCTGCCGATTGCATTCCCGTAATCGTGGTCGACAAAAAGCGCCCCGCGGTGGGAGTGTTTCACGCTGGCTGGCGCGGCACAGTCAAGCGCATCGTAGAAAAAGGAGTCGGCGCGATGCGCAGGCACTTCGGCAGCGATCCGAAAAACTTGGTTGCGGTGATCGGCCCCGGCATTCAATCCTGCTGCTATGACGTCGGCGAAGAAGTGCGCCGCCAGTTTGAAGCGCAATTCGCATACGGGCAAAGCCTTTTCCGTGTGGTGAAGGAGTCCGACCCCGTGCGTGAAAAATATCCCCTGCTCTTTCTAACTGCGCGTGCCCCAGGACACAGCGAGCTGCCGGTCAAGTTGTTTCTCGACCTGGTGGAAGCAAACCGCCGCCAGTTGCTCGATGCGGGCGTGCCCAAGAACAATATCGATGCCTCGGCTCCCTGCACGGCGTGTCATCCAGAGCTGCTGTTCAGCCACCGCGCCGAGAAGGGCGTGACGGGAAGGCTGCTGGGTGTGGGGGGCATCAGGCCGGTCGACTCGCGTCACGGGCTCTGAACGCCAACGCCCGGCGGCTATCGGCGAACGGCAAGCGCCAAGGCACACGATTTTTCTCGCTTATTCTGGTTTCCCATTTTCCGCTTTGGCTTCCTTCATCCGGCCTTAGAGAGGAATCACACCGAATGGTGACACCCGTCACTGGCAGACGGTAGCGAAGACAATAGCGTGTTTAATCGTGGGCTCGTCTCTTCGAAGGGCTGCTCCTTCTCAGTGGGACGCAACATCCTCGAGGCGAGTCCTAAGCAACAGCGCCTCTCAACCATGGCACTCCTGCGTCTGGTCAAGAGGCCAGCTGCCGACGAAGGATAAGGAGGATCCCATGGCCTCATGCAGGGTTTTGGTTGGGTCGTTGCTTCTGCTTGCCTCCGGCTTTGTTGCTTTCGCCCAACAGGCGAAGATCAAGGAAGTTCCAATCAAGAATGTTAATTCCAGTTCCGGTGAAAGAATGTACGAAAGTTACTGCGCGGTCTGTCACGGAGCAGACGGCAAAGGAACCGGACCGGCTGCGAAGGCTTTGAAAAACTCGCCCGCTGACCTAACGACTCTAACAGAACATAACAACGGAAAATTCCCCGCAACGTATGTTCACCAGGCTATCCTCGGCGATGCGGCGACTTTGTCCCATGTCAACAAAGGCATGCCAGGCTGGAGCAGTTTGTTCTTGTCAATAAGTGAGAGAGCAGTGCCGGAAGCTGAAGTTGAACTGCGGGCCTTCAACCTCACTATGTATGTGAAATCTTTGCAGCAACAATCTGGCAAGTGAAAGAGTCACATCTTTACGCGGGTTCGTTGATTCGGCAAATCGCTCACTTTGCTACAAGAAACGGCTTGGTTGACGAAAAATCCCATTTCACTCGTTGACTCCGCGAACGGGTTCTGAACGTACCCGGGAATCTAGCAACTCCGGAAGTTTCAGCCCTTTGCTATGGCAGGACGGACTGGCGCTCCCCCTGCCATTCTGTCTTCCTAGGCCAGATCGAACAACAACACTTCCGCCTCTTTCGTTCCTTTGATGGTCAGCGCTTTCTCGTCACTGATTGCCGCGCCGTCGCCTTGCTGTAACGTCTGCCCATTCAGTTGAACCTCACCCTTCGCCACTTGCAGCCACGCGTGCCGATTCGCGTCGAGCGCATGCCGCACTTCCTCGCCCGGTGAAAGCAAGGTCACGAACAGCTTCGCATCCCGGTTGATCTTCACCGAACCGTCCGCGCCATCGGGCGAAGCGATCAGCCGCAGCCGCCCGCGCTTCTCCGCTTCCGGAAAGCTCTTCTGCTCGTAGCCCGGCTCATAGCCTTGCTTGTCCGGCGTGATCCAGATCTGCAACAGATGCACCTTCTCCGTCGGCGACGGATTGTACTCGCTATGACGGATGCCGCGCCCGGCGGTCATGCGCTGCCCGTCTCCCGGCAGAATCACCGAGCCAGTGCCAAGGCTGTCCTTGTGCTCAAGCTGGCCGGACAGCACATACGTGATGATCTCCATGTCGCGATGCGGATGCGTGGGAAAGCCGCTGTTGGGCGCAACCCAATCCTCGTTGATCACGCGCAGGGAGCGGAAACCCATCCACTTCTCGTCCCAATAGTCGTTGAAGCTGAAGGTGTGATGTGTCTTCAGCCAGCCGTGGTCGCCGCCTCCACGTTCCGCGCTATTTCGAATAGTCAGCATGTCATCCTCCCCATGTACTCGTTATAACGACTATTGATTGGATGCGGACGGGGGTTTAAGGATTCAGGGGCGCTGCGGCTTGGTCGTTAGTCGCTGGTCGTCAGTCGTTCGGGGTCTATGGCAGATTGCGGTCGTCCGGAATGCTGCGCGAGACGCAAGTCCGACCAACGACTAGCGACTAGTCCTTCTTCTGCTTCTTATGGGACGACTCGGCCTTCGGCTTCTCGTCCTTCTTCGTTTCCTTGGCCGTGTCTTTAGTTGTGTCTTTCGCAGCCGTGTCTTTCGAGACGCTATCGCCGTCCGAGGAAGAGGATCCCGACGCCGAACCTGACGAGCCCTTCTTGGGGTAGTCGGTCACGTACCAGCCCGTGCCCTTGAACTGAACCGCCGGAGCCGACACCATTTGCTCGACCGGCCCTCCGCACTCGGGGCACTTCTTCACCATCTTGTCGGAGAACTTCTGGATCTTCTCAAAGCGATGTTTGCACTTCTTGCATTGGTATTCGTAAAGAGGCATGTGTGAGAAGATTCTAGAGTTTGCGAATGACCGCCGTCAATTTGCGGAGGACGCTCGTGTGCTCTGGCGGGGTTTCCCCGTGCGCCACTGTGTATTCAGTAGCTGGAAAAAAGCTTGGAACCACGGGGTACACGGAGTCACACGGAGGACCATTTCTTAGAGACGGCCGCTCCGTCACCTTTTCAGCAAATCCACCGCCTCGCGCACATCAACCACGCGGAAATACTTCGCCAGCGCCGGATACTTCTTCGCGACCTTCTCGTACATTGCATATGCCACGTTGCGATACGACGCGTGCCCTGCCGGCGTGGTACGCAGCTCGGAGATGTACACGGCTTCGGCAAAGTCCATCTTGAAGAGCGTGCGCTTGCGAAAAGCGAGCGGAATGGCGTATTCCGCGTTCTGCTGCACCTCGTCGCCTCCGGAAGCCGCCAGCTTTTCGACCGCAGCCGCGGTGCGTGTCATCGCCGTCTCATATAGAGAACCGATGCCCGCCTTCTCCACTTCCGGCGGAGTGTCGTATCCGTGCGCGGTGGTGAAGTCCTGCATGATCTGCACGCACCGCCGATGCCGGTGCATGTCGCGAAAGCCGCCAATATCCATGAGGATGTCGAAGCGGAATTGTTGTCCGGCGGAAAATACGCGCGGCAATTCATCGTGCTTGCCGCGATGCCGCAGGCCAAGATCGACAATTTCGCGCCGCCGCACATCGCCCAGAGCCTCAACCGCCCGCCGAATCTGCCGGTAGGAATAATGACAATTCCCATAGAGCAGCGTAGCCGCCAGCTCAATTTCCAGCGGATCGGGATCGAGCAGATCGACCAGCGGCGCTGGCTCGATGGCCGCCCCGTGCATTAACTCGGCAGCTGCCTGCCGCAGCTCCCGCTGCGACTCGATCTCATATACATTCGGATCCGCGTACTTCACCAGTGTGGGAGCCACGCGCACTTCGCGCAGCAGCTCGCTTTCTGCACGAGCGGCAAGTTCAGGCGACACACGTCGTACCTCTTCCACCAGCGCGCGCAGCCCGTCTTCATTCGCGTTATATGCCGGAGAAGTCGCTGCGCGCTTCAACAGCGCTCCCAGCTCGCGCACTTCGCGATGCGGCTGCGCGAGCAGGTGCGCGACCTGCGTTTCCAGCGTCCGCGCGTTGACGATCTCTCCCAGCGAAGTGTTAGTCGCAAGCGGCAGCAAATAGCGCGACACGTCAAATGCACGAGCCCGCAACGTCCGTTCGTAGGCATCCACTTTCATTTCTGTAGGCCGAGGCGTAATACTGGCCAGGTACTCGAACGTGCTCTGTGAAACCTTCTGGTACGCCGCAAACAGCGATTCGATAGTCTCCCGATAAAGCTGCGCCGGCCCATCTGCTGCCGCGTCCGCACTGTCTCCGAAATTCGGCGTGTAGTATCCGCTTTTCTTGAAGTCCTGATAGCGTGTCGAGCGCTCCTGCCCGTCCCAGCGCTGCTCGTCGGCCACAACAATGGCGGCAAGAATCGACAGCTTCTCGATGGCGAGCGCGATATGGGCGAGATCGGCGATCGACCGGTGCCCGTACTGAAAATAAAATGTGTTGAGAAATTTCTCCGCTTTCTGCGATGTGATCTCGCGCAGCGACTCCTTCATCGAAAGCGCCGAGCGCGAATATTTGGCCATGGCATAGGCCTGAATTTCCGGTTCAACGCCATAAACGGCAAAAACCTCAACCGTGGTTCCATTGGCGGAAGTGGGGACGGGCTGCGTAGTCATGGGCTCTGCGGAGATCACTTCAGACATGAGTGTTCAGAATTTTAATCGTCCAGCTACGGGCGCGCAATCGCCTGGAATGGTACCGATGGAATCGGGCCGAAGAATGGGATCGGCGGTCGAGTCTTGTCCGCTTCTTAACTCCTCACCACGAACAATCAGCCGAACAATCGGCAATCAGCTTCGCTGCTCGACCATCGCATCGAGGTAGCGATCCAGAAGTTCTTTCCCGTCTCCCTTGAAGTCGAGGAACATGATGCCATTGCCGAATTGGGGATGGCGTGTGACAACGAGCCCGCGGATGCGAATCGGCGCGCCTCCGATCCATAGTGTGGTGTCAATGTGGGCACCGATTGCAAGGGTCGTTACCAGCTGCACATAGCAGCCGCCGCGGCTCAGATCGGTGGTTTCCATCCGAAGAGGCATAGCTCTGCCGATTTCATGAATCTCAATCTGCACTTGTGCCGGATAGCGCTCGTACCGACGGCGCTCAATCTGGGGAGCGGTCGCGCTGGAGGGCTCATACTTCGGTGATTCCATCGAGATTGGCTCCGCCCGAGGACCGATCGGCAACCCGCGCCTCAGCCCTCATTCCAATTATCGGCAACAAACGGTAGCTAGGTTAAGGACGAACATCACAGAGCTTTGTACGGAGGGACACAAACACGGTTACAGAAGGTGTGCAACCCGGCGTGCTAGAATTTCCACAGTTTCTCATTTTCCAGAACCCGAACCGGCGTCCTGGCCCGAGCTGTACCATGCCACGTTTGGTACCATGCCAGTCCCGGTGAGGCGAACTCCAGGCAGGATCTGCTTACGGAACCAGATTTGATCGAGCTCGCACCTTCGATATTGTCGGCCGATTTCGCTCATCTTGCGGATCAGATTGAGAGTGCATCGGCTGGCGGCGGCAGGGTTATCCATGTCGATGTCATGGACGGGCATTTTGTGCCCAACATCACAATTGGCCCCGTGGTGGTGAAATCGTTGCGCAAGGCAACTCGCCTTCCCCTCGATTGCCATCTCATGATAGAGAACCCCGATCAGTACATCGGAGATTTTGCCGACGCCGGAGCAGACTGGATTTCCGTCCACCAGGAGGCATGCCGTCACTTAAATCGCACGCTGCACCTGATCAGGAGCTGCAAGTGCAGGGCGGGTGTGGTCATCAATCCCGCCACTCCGATCGACGCGCTAAGCGAAGTGCTCGGGCTGGTGGATCATGTACTCGTGATGAGTGTGAACCCGGGCTTCGGGGGCCAGAAGTTTATTCCGGGTGCCGTCCACAAAATCCGGAAGCTCGCGGAGATTCGAGCCAGCCGTGGATATTCTTACCGGATCGAAGTAGACGGCGGCATCGATTTGGATACGGTGGCTGAAGTGGTCCGCGCGGGCGCTGAGATTTTGGTGGCGGGCAATGCGGTGTTCGGCAAGGGGGATCCCAAGTCGAACGCGGCCGCTCTGCTCGAAGCCGCGCGCAGCGCGAGTTTGCAAAGAGTTTAGCGACAAGGATTTTGTAATTGTGTATTTTCGTAAGTTGGTAATTTGAAATCGCTCGGTTGAGTATCGGTTTCTTAAATTACCAATTTACAAATTACGAAATTACGAATCCTTTCTGCCGCGTGGCGGAAAAAAGTTTCTGGCCAATTGAGGTTCTTATGCAACGCAGGTTAATTCTCGGATTGGCATTGGCCGCGCTGGCTTTGTCATTGGGCTGCACCAATAAAAAATCGACCAACCCGCTGGCCAATGTCGGCTCCAAACAGCCCGACAAGGTGCTCTACGACCGCGCGATGGACGCGATGAAGCACAGCCGCTTCGATGTGGCCCGCATGACGCTCCAGACGCTCATCAACACCTATCCGGATTCCGAATATATCGCCCACGCCAAGCTCGCGGTGGCCGATTCCTGGTACGCCGAGGGTGGGAGCACCGCTCTGCAGCAGGCTGAAATCGAGTACAAGGATTTCAAAACCTTTTTCCCCAACATGCCGGAGGCGGCGGAAGCCCAGCTCAAAGTCGCCAACATCCACTATCAGGAAATGGAAAAACCCGACCGCGACTTCACGCATGCGGTTCGCGCCGAAGAGGAGTACCGGGCGCTGATTCAGGAATATCCGGACAGTAAGCTCGTTCCGCAGGCCCGCCAGCGTTTGCGCGAAGTACAGGAAGTACTCGCGGAAAGAGAATTTGAGATTGGACGTTTCTATTATCTGCGCCAGGTCTATCCGGCTTCGATCGCGCGCCTGAAGACGCTCGTCGACCGCTATCCTCTTTATAGCGGCGCAGATGAAGCGCTCTTTTTGCTTGGCCGAACCTACGAAGCCGAAATCGATTCTGTTCGGAGAAACCCGCGCGCCAACGAAGTCATCAAGGGCAACATGATCGACGAGCTGACCAAAGACGCTGCCGACGCCTATGCGCGCATTATCACTCGCTATCCCGCCATGGATCGCGCCGTGGACGCCAAGGCGCGCCTCGAAGCTCTGCACCAGCCCGTGCCCCGGCCGACACGCAAGGCTCTCCAGGAAAATGAGAAGGAAATTGCCAGCCGCCGCGAAGCCGGCCTCATGGCAAAGAGCCTCGGCACCTTCCAAAAAGGACCTGACGTGAGTAAGGCTGCACATCACGGCGACCCCACCATGGTCGATCCTGAGCCAATGACGGCAACCAAAGTTGTCCGCGACCTGGCGATGGCTGCTGGAGGCGGTTCCGGTGGGAATAGCAAGCTGACTGCAACCACCATCAATGGCAAAGTCGCCCCCAATCAGGACGCCCCGCGCTCCGACAACCCCACCCCCGCTGGCGACACCGTCGCTCCAGCCGATCAAAGTTCGCCGGCGCCCGCGCCAGCCGCCGCTTCAGCGGATCTGAAACCGGCCGCGGCCGATCCGAATGAGCTCAAACCCAACGTGGAAGTCGATCCCAATGCCTTGCCTCCGCTTCAGCAGAGCAACCAGTTAGAGAATGCTGGCTCAGCGAGTCCAGGCGAAAGCTCAAGTGCCAGTGCATCGAGCACGTCGCAGAAAGAAGAAATGGCCGACGTCTCCTCCAGCAGGAAGAAGAAGAAAAAGGGCCTGCAAAAGCTGAACCCGTTCTAAGGAAGGTCTGATTAAGTCTCGGGGGCCTTCGTGGGCCCCTTGTTCCCTGTGGTTTGCGCTCTTTGCTGAAACTGATCGGAGCGTCCCCATAACCACCCCCCGAAAAGCCTGCTATTCGGTTGGCGCAACGCTTCATCCGCTTCCCCAACTCGCCACTGGCACGTACTTCCGATGACTTTGGTAATTGGCACGCTCGTAACGGTCCAACTCCTTAGGAATCGTTGACTTGAATTTCCGGACAAGGTAACTTCGCGGTATCCCTCCACTTGGGGAAGGACTACGC
>JBAVYO010000385.1:0-10165 GCA_049698855.1 Terriglobales bacterium | reverse complement strand
ATGAAGCACTTCCGGCAGCCGCGTGTAGACAATCAAAGCGAACATTGTTTTGTATTTCACTTCGTCCGCGGCGGCAAACTTCACGGTCGCAAAGAAAACGGCCGCGATAATCGCATACACAGCGAGCGCGATTAAGGGCACGGCGTACGAGATGATTCTGGTCACGGCCACCTGCTGCCCCATCACCTTCGCGCGCTGATCGGCCGGCATGTTCTCAAACCGCTCGGCCGTCTTGGGTTGCAGCTGAATCTGATTCTCCGCCACTTTTTGAAAACCGACTTTCTGATCGACCACATAGATAAACAGGAACGAAGTGATTGCGATGATCAGAAATGGCGCCCACCAGTTGGCATTGCGGCGCAGATCGGTGAACGTCTTGCTGGGCGCGATGAAAACATCGAGCAGGCGTTGTCCCTCCGATAATGACGCTGCGGTTGCAGGCGCTTCTTGCGGTGGCAATGGATTGGCGGCCATGTGGTTCCTCCCGAGCCCAGAATTCTAGTTTGGTTTTCGGGATCGAGCAACGGGATATAATCGCGCCGCAGTTCGGCTACAACGCGGCGATTTCCGGCGTGGCGGCCAGCAGGCTTCGCGTGTAGTCGCTTTGCGGCCGCGAAGTGATTTGCTCCGTCGTCCCGACCTCGACAATTTTTCCGCGATACATGATCGCGATGCGGGTCGAGAGATAGCGCACCACCGGCATGGAATGTGAAATGAACAGGTAGGTCAGGCCGAATTCGCGCTGCAACGACTGCAGCAGATTCACCACCTGCGCACCCACGCTGACATCGAGAGCCGAAACCGGCTCGTCGGCCACAATAAGTTTGGGCCGCAGAGCGAGCGCGCGGGCAATGCCAATGCGTTGGCGCTGGCCTCCGGAAAATTCATGCGGATAGCGCGGCATGGCCGATTCGTCCATGCCGACTGCGCGCAGCAGTTCCGCGACGCGACGGCGGCGAGCTTCGCGGGTCATCTTCTCATGCACAATCAGCGGCTCGGCCAGCACATCCTCGACGCGAAAGCGCGGGTCGAGAGAGCCAAAAGTATCCTGAAAAATAATTTGCATGTCGCGGCGCAGACGGCGCAGGTCGCCACCTTTCGCGGCAAGAACATCCGTGCCGTTGAATATCACGCTGCCCGAAGTCGGCTCAATCAGGCGGAGCATCAAACGTCCCAGCGTACTTTTGCCGGAACCGGATTCGCCCGCCAGACCCAGTGTTTCGCCTTGCTGAATGTCGAGTGAGACATCGTCGACGGCGCGAACTTGCCGTGACTGATCGCCGCGTGGCCGAATGCCAAAGGCAGATTCGGAAAGATCGAACGTCTTGGTCAGGCTGCGGATTTGAACCAGTGGCACGAAGGAAAGCCTATCAGCCGAAGTTGGCGATTGTCAGCAAGGCCCAGGCTGGTGGGGCATAGCCTCGCCTCCACACAGACCCGTCTCCACACACAATCGGCAGAGGGCTTAAGGCACAGTGACTACGGCGTGCCTTCATACAGCGGCCAGAGCTGGTCGGCGGTTACGCGGTAAATGGCGTAGGCGCTGCCAGCGTCCGACGTGCGGCGGAAAAGCAATTCGCCGCGACCGTCGCCATCGGCATCGACCGCGTCGATCAGTTCCATGCGCGGGCTGACGTCGAGATGATGCGAGTCGGTTTGTGCGAAAAACAATTCGTGCAATTCGCCTTCGAGGGTGGTGCGTGCGACCAGCGTGATCTCCTGTGGAACCTGCGTGCCAGCGGCTGCGGCGACTGAAAGGGGCATTCGCGCGGAAAGCACCAGCACAGGCTCATTTGAACTGGAGAGATCAAAAACCCGCAAATCCAGATCGTCAAATTGTGGTTTGGCCGGCTTGCCCGTTTTGGCGGAGACCGAGTTGGCATGCGCGGGGGACACGCCCTTTGCTGCCGCAGCCGAATTTTGCGCGGCGGTTTGCCGCGGCGCAAGTTTCACCAGCGTCGATGCCAGTTCGAGCATTTTGTTGCGGTAAATCGCCTCCTCGGCCGGCTTCAGATCGTAGGTGTAGGGTCGCGGGTCGGGGCCGTGGGCGTCCGAGATGGCGGTAAAAGTTTGGACGCTTGCGGGCGCGTCCTTCGGTGCCTTGGACGCCGCGTCTTTATTCGTGGGCGCTTCTTCCGCAGCATCGAAGTCGACAAACGGTTCGTGATGCGCGCTCGCGTCCGGCTTGCCGCGACGGAGCCGGGGGCGGTTGGGATCGCTGATCGGCTCGTCCAGATCCGAGCTTCTGGATGCAGTCTGTGGTTTCGCTGCATCTTTACTGGTGTCCTTTGCCGCTGGGGGCGGCGTGCTGGATGGCGATGTGCCCGTGGATGCCGATGTAGATGTTGTAGATGGTGTCGTGGACGTTGACGGCGTGCTTGATGTCGAGGGAGTCGTCGTCGAAGCCGCCGCCGGCTTGGCTTCGTCTTTTTTATTGTCTGTCTTATTGTCCGCACCGCTGTTCGCACCGCCTTCGTCCTTGTCGGCTGTGCCCTCCGCGCGGCGATGCAGCACGGGCCGGTCATCTCTCTTGTCCTCTTCTATAACCGGCGGCGCATATTTGTGTTTTGTTTCGGGAGCTTTCGTGCCCGCTGGAAGCCATGTGCCCTCGGCAATCCAATTGTGGTTGAGTTGTCCGGGCTGCGTGATGGTAAACAGGCCCTGCGACACGCCAGCGCGAAAAGCTTCGTAGATCACGCCGAAATCAAGCGCCATGGGAACAGGGGCGGCCTTATAGGAGCCTGCGTCGTAGAACTTGCCATCCAACATGATGACGATAGGAATGAGCCGGACTTTGCCTGTACTGGAAAGCTGAACCATGCCAAGGGCGCGCGGTCCGGGGTCTCCCGCCTTTTGCCCATATTTCTGCACGAGCTCCTGCGCACGCATCGTTGGCGCGCAGAGCGCGGCTAGCCCGAGCATTGCCATCCCGAATGCTGCCCGAGCACCAGCCAGGGCGAGTCGAGGGGCCTTGCGTTCTCCCGCCAGGATGACGGCAACGCGCCGCTTGCGATATAACCATGTTCGGACCAGCGACGTGCGAGAAGGAGAACCCATGAATATCAATGATAAAGCCCCCGCTATCCATACGACGGACGAGGACGGTAAAGAAGTTGCCTTGACGGATTATTTGGGCAAAACGGTTGTGCTGTATTTCTATCCAAAAGCCGACACACCCGGCTGCACCAAGGAAGCATGCGAGTTCCGCGACACCTACAGCAAAATCAAGAAGACGGGCGTGGTGCTGCTGGGGATTTCCGCCGACACGGCGGCGTCGCAGAAAAAATTTCAGAATAAGTTCAGCTTGCCGTTTCCGCTGCTCGCCGATCCGGATAAGAAGATCGCCGGCCAATTTGGCGTGGTGAAAGAGAAAAACATGTATGGCCGCAAGGTGATGGGGATCGCACGCACCACCTTTGTGATTGGCCCGGATGGCAAGATCAAGCACATCTTCAATAATGTGAAACCCGAAGGCCACGCCGAGGAAGTGCTGGAATATTTGAAGAGCGCGTGAAAGCAAGTCGGAAGTTAGAAGTCGGAAGTCAAAGTGCAAAAGTAAAATCCTTCTTGCGCAGCTCGCGGATGAAAACGCTGGGACAAGCTCCGGTATTGACGCAATCATTGTTCGATGCCGATCCGCGGAAAGTGGCGCGCGCATTGCTGGGAAAGCTGATTGTCCGCAAGACTGCGCACGGAATTCTTGCCGGACGAATCGTTGAAACCGAAGCGTACCTTGGAAAGGGCGACGACGCGGCGCACTCCGCCTCTGGCAAGACCGCGCGCAATTCCGTTCTGTTCGGTCCGCCCGGCTTTGCCTACGTCTACTTCATTTATGGCAATTACTTCTGCTTGAATGTTTCGTGCCTGCCTGATGGCGTTGCTGGAGGCGTGCTTTTTCGCGCGCTCGAACCCGTGGCAGGCATCGAGAAAATGGCCAAAGCACGTGGGATCGTGTTGGGACGGGCGCCCTCGCAAGCCTGCCCTGAGCGAAGTCAAAGGGTCCAAGCCGAGCGCGACTCGGCAACTGCTGGCGGCCATGACAACTCCAGATTCGCAATCGCCGACCTCAAGAAAATTTCCTCCGGCCCGGGGCGCCTGTCGGAAGCTCTGGGAGTCACTCGCGAGCGCGACAATGGAAAAAGCCTGGTGGACGCGCGTTCCGATCTACAGATAGTGGATGATGGCTTCCGTGTGAAGCGAGTGCTCGTAACTCCCCGTATCGGAATTACGAAATCGGCCGCGCGTCCGCTGCGCTATGTAATTGCGGGGAATCCGTTTGTTTCCGGGCCGAAGTTGCTGCCTTCTGCGCCGAGCCCCGACTCGTTAAGCAGGCACTGATCGAACCTGGTGAGGGCTTAAGAATCCAAAAGAATGTTGTCGATCAGCCGCGTGGGGCCAACATATGCCGCGACTGCAACCAACACCTTCCCTGCAACGCTCTCGACAGGATCGAGCGTCTCCGGATCGACGATCTCAAAATAATCGAGGCGCACTTCAGACTCCTTGGCGATCACTGCGCGTCCCGCCTGCGCGAGTTTCGGAGCACTCCGTTCGCCTTCACGAAATGCTTTTTCCACCCCATTGAGCGAACGATGCAGCACCAGCGCACGCTGGCGATCCTCGGAACTTAGGTACGCATTGCGCGAACTCATGGCTAAGCCGTCTGGCTCGCGCACAATCGGGCAACTCACAATTTCGGCGGGAATATTCAGATCGCGCACCATGCGGCGGATGATAGCCACCTGCGCGGCATCTTTCTGGCCGAAGAATGCAACGTCCGGTTCCACGATATGAAACAGTTTTGACACCACCGTGGTCACGCCGCGAAAGTGGCCCGGCCGCGATCGCCCGTCCAGCTTTTCGCTTAGACCTTCGACGGTGACCCACGTCGTCCCCGCGCCGCCATACATTTCCTCGACCGTGGGAGCGAAGATCAAATCCACTCCCTCTTTTTCGAGCGCAGTACAGTCGTTTTCAAACGGGCGCGGATATTTGGCCAGGTCTTCCTTGGGTCCAAACTGCGTGGGATTCACGAAAATAGAAACGGCGACAACGTTGCATTGCGCGCTCGCAGCACGCACTAACGAGACATGCCCGGCATGCAGCGCGCCCATCGTCGGCACAAATCCCAGCCGCTTGCCAGCGGCGCGAAGCTCGCGGCAAGCCGATCTCATATCGGCAACGGTGACGCATACTTTCGGCGGCGCACTCGTTCTCACGGAAACTCCTTCATCACCACGCCTAGCTCCTTCAATGTTCCCGCCAGCAACGCGCGATTCTTGCGCACTTCAGCTTTTGCCTCCGGCGTGGGCGAATTGGGCGTGGCTTGCGTCACCATCACAACGCGCCCATACGGCCACGCGTTCGATCCCAGCGAGGCGAGTTCGGCGGGAATCTGCTCGGGCGTCAGAATGTGCACTTCATGGTTTTCAAGATCGACCAGGCCAATGCCGTCTTCGCGAACAACGAAATACGGATTCTTCCAACTGCTCATGTCATCCAGTTTTGGATACTTCGTTGGATCGGCCGGGGAAATCGATTCCAGGCCGGATTCCTTCGGCGCGTAAGAGGACGAAGGCGCGTCGGGAGCTGGCTTTGATGGCTTGAAATAGACGACGAACACCGCCAAAACGATCGCGGCGATGACAAGCGCAATGCCAATACGCACCTCGATGATCTGCCCAGCTCGATCCGGCACAAGCGAATTTTTCACGGACGTTTCTCCGTGCTCCATTATCGCCGCATGGCGCGCTTGCGGTGAAGTACGGTTTCGAGTGCGGCCTGCGTATCCTTCGGCAGATGGTAAGATTCGCCGTCATTCGGGAACTGGTGCGAAACGACGTCGGCCTTGAAGCTGAGCACCGATTGCGTGATCAGAGCAGCCGCGTCGCCATAGCGGCGCACAAATTTCGCCGGCTGCCCGAACGTCAGGTTAACCAGATCGTGAAACACGAGCACCTGGCCATCGCAGTCGGGGCCGGCTCCAATGCCAATGGTTGGCGTCTCAACTTCTGCGGTAATCATCGCACCAATTTCGCGCGGAATCCCTTCCAGATAAATACACGCCACGCCCGCACGATCGAGCGCGACCGCATCGCGCATCAGCTGTTCGACCGCGCTGAGAGTTTTGCCCTGCACCTTGTAACCGCCCATTACGTTCAACGATTGCGGAGTCAGCCCAATGTGCCCGGCAACGGGAATTTCGGCGTCGATCACGCGGCGGATCACGTCCACGCGGTTTTCGCCGCCTTCCATCTTCACGGCCTCCGCGCCACCTTCCTTCACGAAGCGGGCCGCGTTGCGTATCGCCTCCTCCGCGTTCAAGTGGTACGAGCCATATGGCATGTCTGCGATGAGCAGCGCGTCTTTCACGCCGCGGCGCACCGCGCGGACGTGATGCAGCATCTCGTCCATCGTGACCGAAAGCGTGTTTTCGTAGCCCAGCATGGTCATGGCGAGCGAGTCACCGACCAGCACAACGTCAATGCCAGCCTCATCGACTAGGCGCGCAGCGGCGTAGTCATAAGCGGTCAGGCAGGTGATGGGATCGCGGTGAAGTTTCTTTTCGCGGATGGAAGCGGTAGTGATTTTGTGGCGGGGTTCGCCGATGGGGGTGAGACTCACAATGTCCTCCAGTGCCCCTCCGCATTCGCGGATAGAGCCTGTACTCGTCGTCGTTTAACTCTTTGATGACGCGAGAGGGATTATAGCTGCAAAAGGGGCGTTGGTCGATAGGCG
The DNA here is from genome assembly GCA_049698855.1 of Terriglobales bacterium. GTDB lineage: Bacteria > Acidobacteriota > Terriglobia > Terriglobales > Acidobacteriaceae > Acidiflorens. Next base: position 3,427 of record JBAVYO010000385.1, on the reverse strand, counting down.
GTGTGTGATGGGCAAGATGTGAAAGTAAGATACTTGATGATCGTCTTACCTTATGGTAAGATTGTGCCATGCGAAGCTTTCCGACAGTCATCAGTTCCAAGGGGCAAGTGGTGATTCCAGCCGAGTTGCGCGAGGATTACGGACTCGACAAAGGAACTCGGGCCACCTGGACGGAAGAAGAAGGTGGCAGGCTGGTGCTGACTCCCAAGACCGCGCGGCGAATTAAGGAGATCAGGGGTTTTCTCAAGCCGCGACCGGGCGAGCCAACCATGTTTGACGAGCTCTTCGCCGAACGCGAACGTGAGCGCAGACGAGAAGACGAATGACCGCCCTATTGTCACGCCGCACTGCGCGCAGATATGTGCTCGATGCCAACGCGCTCAGCGGATTCTTCGAGGACCGCGAAGTTACGGCGGGACGAGTTGAGAGGCTTTTTGACGAGGCCATACGCCAGGATCTGCCACTCTTAATGTCAGCGGTAAATTGGGGTGAGGTTTTCTATGTCGCCTGGCGGCACCACGGCGAGGCGATTGCGCAGCAAACCGAAGCGCGGTTGCAGGAGCTGCCAATTGCGGTAATTGCCGCCGATCATGAGCGCGCCACCCGCGCCGGCGCCCTGAAGCAAAAGCACGCTCTCGGTTATGCCGACGCGTTCGCCGCCGAATTAGCCATCGAACGCGGCGCTTGGCTGGTCACGGCCGATCCCGAATTTCAGAAAGTCGGGAAGGCGCTATCCGTTTATTCGCTGCCGCGGCATGAGAAATGAATGGTGCGACGGAAATCAGCTTGGCGGATTCTCGTCCAACACCCAGGGAGGCTGAGCGCAAAATTCGACTGCTGACGCGCTCTCCGAAGCGGGCGGGAGGACGTGGAAAGGATGGTTGAAACCAATACTGGAAATCGCCAGCCCGAATTAATCTCTCGCCCTTCTCGACTAACTCCCCAACAAAGTAGAACCAGCCTCCTGTAGGGCGGATCCTGCGCTCATCTGGCCCGGCCATGTCAAAGACCTCCCCTTCTTTGTTGGGATCAATTCCGAGCTGATCAAGGAGTGCCCGAAAATCGGACGGATAAATATCCTCACGCTGTGCCGCGAAGTTACGGCAGTAAACGCAATTGCACCGCTCTGCGTCCCCGGAAGGAAGCACGTTGTATGCGGTTACAGTCGCTTCGCGGTCATAGCGAACCAACTGATCGCCGAGGCGGAACTCTTCCATAAGTCGCCCCTACGCGCTGGCTGCGTTCTCGCCGCTTAGCGGAAGAAAATACTGCGTGCCTTTAATCGGAGCAGAGACTTTCTTCAGCAACTCCTGCAGGTCTTCGTTGCGGTCCACAAAGTCAATTTCGCTGGTGTTGACGATCAGCAGATCCGACTGCGTGTAGTGAAAGAAGAAGTGCTCGTAGGCCTTTACCACTTCCATCAAATACTCTTCGCCAATCGCTTTTTCCCCAGACGCGTTCTTTTTCTTCAGCCGCTTTTTCAGCACTTCGGGAGTAGCTTGCAGATAGATGACGAGGTCCGGCGTCGGCAGCTGCTCGCGGAAATGATTGAAATATCGGTTGTAAGTCTCGAGTTCCTGATCGTTGAGGTTGAGGCAGGCGAACAGCTTGTCCTTCTCGAAAATGTAATCGGCGATGACCGTCTTGTTCGAGTGCGGGCTCATATCGAGCGCGCGCAGCTGCTCGAAGCGCCGGATCAGAAACGTCATCTGCGCCTGAAACGCCGCACCCCGGTCGCCGTCATAAAACGCGCCGAGAAAAGGATTGTCTTCCGGCTCGATCACGCGCTGGGCCGCGAGCCGTTCCGCCAATACACGCGCCAGCGTGCTCTTGCCGACTCGTATGGGGCCTTCGACCGCAATATACCGGGGAAGTTCGAAAAGCTTCGCCATGAGGACGAGAGCAGAATATATTGCTTCGGGAGAACGTGCAATTGTGAATAAGGAGTGCGACAAGTCAGAAGTCAGATTGAAGAAGTAAATTCCAAGTATCCGTCGGTTGATCGGGAAACTGGAAACTGAGAACCGGGAACTGAGAACCAGTTTTCACTTCTTCAATCTGACTTCCGACTTCTGCAATATCATTCCATCATGCTTCCCGCTCTCATTGGACTGGCGGCTGCGGCAGGAGCCGCAGGCGCGGCTGGGTATCAGTCGATGGCTCCAACCGGGCAATGGTATGGGCGGACCTTCGCGACGGGAGCGCGCGGAAGCCGGCAAATCGCTCTCACTTACGACGACGGCCCCAACGATCCCCACACGCTAAAACTGCTCGATGTGCTGGCGAAGCATGGCGTCCACGCAACCTTCTTCATGATCGGCCGCTATGTTCGCGAGCGCCCCGACATTGCCCGAGCCGTCGCCGAGGCGGGACACGTCATCGGCAATCACACGTTCACGCATCCGCTGCTGATCTTCAAGTCGAAGGAGCAAACTCGCACCGAACTCACGGAATGCCGCAGCGCGCTCAACGACGCGATCGGCGAACATTCCACCCTATTTCGTCCGCCATTCGGAGGCAGACGGCCTGCAACGCTGCGCATCGCGCGCGACCTGGGCCTGACGACTGTCATGTGGAATGTGACCGGATACGACTGGAACGCGCCGCCCGCCTCACTGATTGAAGCGAAGGTCGCGCGCCAGTTTCATGCCGGCGGCAACGTAATTTTGCTCCATGACGGCGGGCATCGCGCGCTCGGTGCCGATCGTGCACAAACGGTGATCGCCACCGGCAATATGATTCGCCGCTATAAAGATGAAGGATTGGATTTTGTATGTGTGACGGAAATGATGAGAGCAGTCGGCTATCAGTCGTCAGCCGTCGGCCCATGATTTTGTGCGCTTTGTTATAGGCAGATGAAGAATGATTGTCCCGCTTCGGAAGACCTTTGCCTCTAACTACGCGCCGCTAGAAAACTTTGCAGGGAACGGTCGCTAAATGCAGGAAACAGGTTGGCACGTGCGTCAAACCTGTTTGGCGCCTCGCTAGAAATCTTGCTTCCAATATGCCCGAGTAGGGAGGGCCCTGAACAATGTAAAAACGGACCGGCCGGCAACCAAGCCGCCGGTCCGCAAATTTGCTCGCGCCATCTACTGATGAAAATCCTGCACTCCTGGATTGCTGCTCGTCGCATCGAGGAATACGAATTGCGATGGCGAGATCATGTAAATGATCCCTGTTGGCGGTCCGCTCGCCGGAGCGACCACCCGTCCGTACGACGAAACCGCATAAGTCGTCGAGACACTCTCCGTGGTTGGCCCGTTCATGTTGTTTCTGTCATCGGTCCCCGTGACATTGTCATTTCCATCGGCTTGCAGAGACGCGACATGCTGGCTCACGTTCCAGCTCTCCGGCTGTTGACTTCCGCCCACGTACAGCCCGGATAACGAGGCGTTGGTGAAGTCGCTTTGCGCCCATGGCTTTGCGG
>JBAVYO010000384.1:0-7945 GCA_049698855.1 Terriglobales bacterium | reverse complement strand
ATTAACGGTCGAGAAAACGTCTGTGCCCGATTCCACGGGCACGCAGGACGACGTTTCCTCCGAGTGGGAGCGGGCATTCGCGGTAGACGACACCGGTGAGACAGCCGAAGAAACGTCAATCCGCGCCACAGGAAGCACGGAAGGCGATGCGGAGATCGCCGAAACCGTGGAAGAGGTTGGTTTCTATCTTGAGCATTTCATGATCGAGCAGGCTCGGGCAGCCTTCGGGAAGCTAGAGAGGCTGACCAAGGATTCCGCGGTGCTTGATCCGCTGCGCAAAGCGATTGCGGCAAGCGCGGCACCTGCCGAGGAACCGGCAGTGGAGATCGCCGAAATCAACGCCGACGATCCAGAGACATTTGCGATCGAAGTGGACATTCCTGCGACGGAGCGCGCGAGCGATGCAGATCTGTTGACTGGCCATCACAGTGGACGGCCCTCGGCAGATTTCGCTCCGGAACAAACGGCCGCTGCGCAACAAGAGGGTGCGCTCTTCGCGGCCGTGCCCCTGGAAGCTGCCAAGACGGAGCCGATGCACCTGGAAACTGTGCATGCGGAGCGCAACGATCTTAATTCTCTGGTGGCAGATTTGGAAGGGTCGCTTGGGGATTCATTCTTGGCGGGAACGTCAGTTAAAGACCAGCCTGCCCCAGTGATTGGCAAATTGGCGGCAAGCCAGGCTACGGACGCGCAGCGTTCAACCGACGCGGTGCCGTCATGGCCTTCGGCCGCCGCTGCGAAGAGCGGTCCAGCGTCGTCACCGCAGCTGGAATCTCAGCGGACGATCGATGCCCCAGCGGCACAGGTTACGGAATCAGTGGCTATGCATACGACTGGCGGCGCAGCAGCAGCTCCGGCCCCGGCGACAACGATGAGCTATTGCGCGGCTCCGGCGCGTCCGTTGGGTGGGGACGCGCAAGCCACGGATGCTTCCGGCAACGTCGATCTTTCGGAGATGTTCGGCGAACTGAGGCACGAACTCGAAGAAGGAGGATCGCCTGCGGAAGAAGATCCGGAAACGCATTACAACCTGGGCGTAGCCTTCCGTGAAATGGGTCTTCTCGACGAAGCGATTGCCGAATTGCAGAAGGTCTGCGCCGCGATTGAACGGGGGCACGTTTTTTCCCAGATTGTCCAAAGCTACACATGGTTGGCGCAGTGCTTCCTGGACAAGGGAGTGCCTGAGGCAGCTATTCGCTGGTACGAAAAGGCGCTGAACATCCCGGGACTGGACAGCGAGGCGCGAGTGGCAATTAACTACGAACTCGGCGCGGCTTGTGAAAGTGCACAGGACAAGCCCGGCGCACTGCGGCATTTCACCTACGTTTATGGGGCCAACATCGATTATCGCGATGTGGCCGAGCGGATTCATGCCCTGAAGTCGTAGAATGCAAAAATGGGTCTGGCATCATGCGCAGGGGATGGAATTGAATCCCGCGCTCATCGCGGAACGAATGACCGGGATGAACCGCCCGAACAGATACTCTGGACGATTCCACCACGGCGCGCGCAATGATTTCCGATCCCAAGCTGCCATTTCCGACCGAACCTGCCGCCGTGGAAACATCGGTGAACGGCGAGTCCGAACCTACGCTGGGAAATGAATCATCCCAGTCGGGCCGAAGAGCAGAACCGCGAAGGCGGCTTTCGACGCTCCGATTGTGGCTGCGCCGTGCTGGAGTGCTTTTTTTTGTTTTCCTGTGCGCGACGCTTGGGGTCATGCTGATGATCGTGCCTTGGCGGCCTGAGTGGTCGGAGAATAGCCTGCTCCTCGCCTATCCGGGCATACGCGAGCTGATATCGAGCGGCTTTGTGCGCGGCGCCGTTACTGGGTTGGGCCTCCTCAATGTGTGGATCGGGTTCTGGGAGGCGATTCAGTACCGGGAAGACGAATAGCGTGCGCCGCCGTGGGGGCCAGCGCCGCTTGGCAGCAAACCAAATATCGACGAAAGCCAAGACATTATATGACCGACCCAAAGTTGAAGTCCGCGCCTCTGGCGTACAACAATGAATCGTTCTTAGCCAGTCCAGACGGCAGAATCCTGCGTCTGTTGTCGGAATACATTGAGCCGTTGTCGCGTTTTCGCCGCGAGCAGATACAGGACACGGTCGTGTTTTTTGGCTCGGCGCGGGTTGCCAGCCGCGACTCCGCGGCCAGCAAACTGAGCGATGTTCGCAACAATGGCGCGGGCGCAGCCGCAGCGCAACAGGCGCTCGACGTGAAGCGCGCAGAGGCCGCCATTGATATGGCGCGCTACTACGAAGACGCGCGGCGTCTCGCGTACCTGCTCACCGAATGGTCGGCCACGGTTCCAGCGCGGCGGCGGCGTTTTGTGGTGACCACAGGCGGCGGTCCGGGCATCATGGAGGCGGCCAACCGAGGCGCGCATGAGGCGGGAGGAAGGACAATCGGACTCAACATCAACTTGCCGTTCGAGCAGTTTCCTAATCCTTACATTACGCCTTCGCTAAATTTCGAATTTCATTACTTCTTCATGCGTAAGTTCTGGTTCGCGTATCTGGCGAAAGCGCTGGTGATCTTCCCCGGCGGCTTTGGCACATTGGATGAACTCTTCGAAATACTGACGCTGGCCCAGACTGAAAAGCTGGCCAAAAAAATTGTTGTGGTCATCTACGGCAGCGAGTATTGGAAGAAAATCATTAATTTCGATGCCATGGTCGATGCCGGCGTGATCTCACCGCAGGACCTGGATCTTTTTAAGATTTCGGATTCTCCCGAGGAGAGCTTCGAGTTCCTTAAACAAGGCTTGACCAAATATCACTTGGGACCTCAGCAGCCGAAACGCGCGGGCGAAGCAGAAGCGGCCACACCGGAAATTGCGAGAACGCGGCCGTAGGGTGCGGCCAGCGGGAGATGTTCTCGACTCCAGGCGGGTTCAAGAGCCTGCTCCGGCAGCAAGTCCTCAATCCAGCTTCGCAAGCCCGGCGACTGCCGGTCTTTGGTCCTTGCAACGGTCCTTGCAACTTCCCCGCTCGCTTTTGCGTATACACTTCTGTCGTTAAGTGTTTTCGTGAGGAAGAACAACTATGACCCTACGAATTGCCGCCGCATTATGCGGCATGGTAATTGCATTGTGCGTTGTATCGGCATTCGCCCAACCGCCCAGCCCCAACGAAATGCCGTCCGTCATCCAGGTTCCCGAGGCGGCGCGCGCCACGCCGAACTTTAATGCCAGCGCTGCCACCGACGCTTATATGGCGCAGATTCCCGCCGACAAAACGGCGCGCTCCGACGCCTATTTCGAAGGCGGATACTGGCTGATTCTCTGGGATTTCCTCTATGGCGTCGTAGTGGCGCTGCTGTTTTTGAACCTGCGGTGGTCGGCGAAGATGCGCGATCTGGCCGAGCGCATCACGCGTTTCAAGCCGCTGCAAACGATGCTGTACTGGGTGCAATACCTGATTGCCTCCACCATTTTGATCTTTCCGCTCACTGTGTACGAAGGTTACATTCGCGAGCACAAATACGGTCTTGCCACACAAACCTTCGGCCCCTGGATGGGCGACCAACTCAAAGGCCTTGCTGTAGGACTGGTGCTGGGCGCCGTGATTGTGACTTTGCTTTTCGGCATTGTGCGCCGCCTGCCCAACACCTGGTGGATCTGGGGAGCAGCCGCGGCCTTTGCCTTCCTGGTCTTTGTGATCTTGATCTCACCCGTTTACATTTTTCCGATCTTCAACAAAATTACTCGCCTGAACGACCCGAAGATTGTCAATCCCATTCTCAGCATGGCGCGAGCCAATGGAATTCCGGCCAAAGACGTGTATCAGATTGACGCTTCACGCCAGACGACGCGCATGAGCGCCAATGTGAGCGGTTTTGCGAACACCATGCGCATCACGCTCAACGACAACTTGCTGCGCCGCGCCTCGCCCGAAGAAATTCAGGCTGTGATGGGACACGAAATGGGCCACTACGTCATGAACCACATCTATAAAGGCCTGATGTTATTGCTGATCGAAATTGTTGTGTTCTTTGCGCTGTTGCGCTGGGCCCTCAACTGGGCTCTCCAACGTTGGGGCGAAAAATGGCAGATTCGCAACATAGGCGATACCGCTGTGCTGCCACTGGTTATCCTGCTGGTATCGATCTTCGGCTTCGTCTCCACACCGCTCGACAACACGGAAACCCGCACGCAGGAATACGAAGCCGATATGTATGGGCTGAATACATCGCGGCAACCCGACGGTTTCGCGCAGGCCGCGATCCATCTTGGCGAATATCGCAAGATGAATCCCGGCCCGGTCGAAGAGTTTATCTTTTTCGATCATCCGAGTGGCCGCAACCGCATCTATGCCGCGATGCGCTGGAAAGCCGAGAATCTGAAATTGTTTATGACTCCGCCGGAGGGTGCGCCGGCTTGCGAACCAGCGGGAGAACAGAACAAGAAATAACGCAAGCATGCTGTTGTATTACATAACCGACCGCTCACAGTTTCCCGGCGGTGAATCCGCGCGCCGCCGGGCTCTCCTGGACAAAATTACCGCTGCTGCGCAAGCTGGGGTGGACTATATCCAGCTTCGCGAAAAGGATCTGAGCACGCGGGAACTGCAACTGCTAGCGGTGGAAGCAGTCGCGCTCATTCGCGAACAGCAACGAGGCGCAAACAGCAAACAGCGAACAGCGACTTGTCTTTTGATCAACTCACGTAGCGATATCGCGCTGGCTGCCTGCGCTGGTGGCGTGCATCTTCGCTCGGACGACATCTCCGCCAGCACCGTCCGCTGCATTTGGAAGGAGGCACTGACTAGCGACTCGCGGCTCGAAGCTAACAGTCCAGTCATTGCCGTTTCATGCCATAGTCCATCCGAAGTCTCTCAAGCAGAGAAAGAGGGCGCGGACTTCGCGGTCTTCGCGCCTGTATTCGAAAAGAAAACCGCTCCCTTAACGCGGCCGCAAGGCCTCACTGCCTTGGGTGAAGCGTGTAAGGCAACAATTCCTGTGCTGGCGCTGGGTGGCATAACGCTTCAGAATGCGTCGTCGTGCATTGAAGCTGGGGCCGCGGGCGTTGCCGGTATTCGCCTCTTTCAGGAGAATAGAATCGCCGAAGTGGTGCGCTCATTGCGCGCTCTAACCATGCGCCAGATCTAACCATCGGCTTTGACCCATGGATCAATCAGAATTGCGCATGAACGATGCACAGCAATTCAGCCCTGCACTGGTGTGCATTCCGGCTGGATGGTTCTTGATGGGATGCGATGTGGGCCAGGATAACGAGAAGCCTGTGCATCGTGTCTGGATTGACGAGTTTCTTCTGGCTCCCTGTCAGGTCACGAACGTCGAATATGCGCGCTTCGTCCAAAGCACCGGATCAGCAGCGCCCCAGTTCTGGGGCGATGCGAATCTCAATCAGCCTACGCAGCCCGTTGTCGGGGTGTCATGGCATGATGCAGTTCGATACTGCGAGTGGCTTAGCGCCGCGGCTGGAAGAAACTTTTGCTTGCCCACTGAAGCCCAGTGGGAACGCGCATCTCGCGGAGGACGCGAGGGCGAACTGTTTCCGTGGGGTGATGAGCCGCCGCAGACGTTGCCGGATTATGGAGTCCGCTGCGCGGCTCATTGGAAGACAGGCCCGGAACCGGTTGGCGGCGGCGAGCCCAATGCCTACGGGCTTTACAACATGTGCGACAACGTACACGAATGGTGCAGCGACTGGTACTCGCCTGATTACTACGCAGTTTCTCCCGAGCGCAATCCACCCGGCCCAGAATCCGGCGAGCGCCGCGTCTCTCGCGGCGGTTCCTGGCGTCATCACATCAAGATGTCGCGTTGTGCTGCGCGATCCAGTATTCCACCGGAATTCAAATATGCCGATTATGGGTTTAGGGTCGCGTGCGACAGCTGAAGTTAGAAGTCAGAAGTCAAATTGAAGAAGTAAAATCAACTTCATGTTGTTTTTTCACTTCTTCAATTTGACTTCTGACTTTTGACTTTGTACCGGAGCAAAGGTTAATGACCGACCTCGCCACTCATTATCTTGACGAAATCCGCCGCCAGTTGCGCGGGAATAAACGCATGGCCGAAAACGCCATGGCTCAACTCGAAGACAAAGATTTCTTCACGACGATCAATGCGGAATCGAATTCCGTGGCCGTTCTTGTCAAGCACATCGCCGGGAATGCGCGCTCGCGTTTCACCGATTTTCTGACTTCCGACGGCGAGAAACCCAACCGCTTCCGCGACCGCGAGTTTGAGATCTCGACAACCACGGCTCGCGGCGAAGTCATGCGATGGTGGGAGGATGGATGGTCGTGTGTCTTCGCCGCTCTCGATTCGCTGAAGCCAGAAGACCTGCTTCGCACCGTCACTATCCGCCAGGAACCGCACACGATTGTGCAGGCGCTCAACCGCGCGCTTGCACACTACGCGCAACACATTGGGCAGATCGTGTTTCTGTCAAAGCATCTGCGCGCGGAACAGTGGAAGACGTTGAGCATTCCGCGCGGCAAATCGGAAGACTACAAAGTGGCAGCGCCAAAATCCTACAAGCCTGCCAGCTAACGTGGCGTTCAGGAGCAAGCTCATGCGAACGATATTCGGGATCATTCTGCTGACAGGTAGTTTGTTTGTGCCGTTGCCAAGCGCAGCGCAGTCGGCGACTGGACCAGCCTCGCCCCAACCCGCCGACGCCAGCGGCAAGTCCACGGAACAGATCGAGGCGCTGGAAAAGAAGCTGGCGGGGCTCATCGTTAGCGGCGACTGGGCTGAGTATGAAAAGCGCTTGGCACCCGACTTCACACACATTGACAGCAACGGGAAATTCGAGACGAGAGAGGAGTTGTTGACGAGCTACAAGGGCGGACCGCGCAAAGTCATTGTGATGGAACCGGAGAACTTGCGGGCGAGGACATACGGCGAGACGGCGATTTTGCAGGGAGAACGAACGACTTCTGTCCGCGAAGCTGGGCGCGTAACTACGATTAAAGCGCGCTTTACCGAGGTGTTCGTGGAGCGGGATGGGGAGTGGTATCTTGCGGCGGAACAGGAAACGATGGAAAAAAAGCGCTAGCCTCGCCCGCCGATCGCACTCCGCAGCATTAGCGAATTGCGTAAAGACGCCCACGCTTTGCGGAGGCGACGATGGCGTCACCTCCGCAAGCTGAATTGCTTCCTGCTATGACACGTTGCGCCAGTCGAGGATCACCTTTCCCGTGTCGCCGGTTTTCATGGCTTCGAGACCCTTCTCAAAATCTCGATACGAGAATCGGTGCGTGATGACGGGAGTGATGTCGAGGCCTGACTCGAGCATCACGGTCATCTTGTACCAGGTCTCGAACATCTCGCGTCCGTAGATGCCTTTTATGGTCAGCATATTGAAGATCACGCTGTGCCAGTCGATCGGCATTTCAGTGGAAGGAATTCCGAGCATGGCGATCTTCGCTCCATGGCTCATATTCGCGATCATTTCGCGGAAGGCGGCCGGGGCACCTGACATCTCGAGGCCGACATCGAATCCTTCTTGCATGCCAAGCTGTTTTTGGACTTCCTTGAGGGGCGTTTTTCGCGGATCGACAGCCAGCGTGACGCCCATTTTTTCCGCGAGGGCCAAGCGAACCGGATTCAAATCGCTGATGACCACGTAGCGTGCGCCGGCGTGCCGCACGACGGCCGCAGCCATCAGGCCAATGGGTCCGGCGCCGGTAATGAGAACATCCTCGCCGAGAACTGGGAACGACAACGCCGTGTGAACCGCGTTGCCAAAGGGATCGAAAATCGATGCGATCTCCGGGTTGATCTTGGGATTGTGTTTCCAGATGTTGCTCATGGGAAGAACGATGTATTCGGCGAAGGCGCCGGGGCGATTTACTCCCACTCCCTTGGTATGCGCGCACAAATGGCGGCGGCCAGCCAGACAATTGCGGCAGCGACCGCAAGTGACATGCCCTTCACCGCTCACCAACTCGCCGATTCGATAATCGGCGA
>JBAVYO010000383.1:0-3559 GCA_049698855.1 Terriglobales bacterium | reverse complement strand
ATACAGGATGGCTTTACTCATAGGTTGATCTCCGGGACGCTCCGGAACAGGCAGATCTGCGCGCAAGCCGCGGATACCTGGGCTGTGCCGAAGTGCCAAACAGGAACCGCCTCGAATGCTGGGCGGTTCGTCATACTAAACAAAAGCCCGAGTTTCCACGCGTTTCGATCGTGATCCCCAGAGCGGCCGATTTTTGCCGTTCTGGAGCGTGAGAACCCGGGCTGGCTGTTCCCGATTTTGCGGAGGAATCTCTACGCTCTCCAGTTTCGAAGGAGCGACGAATATCCCTGGCCGTGCGTCCTGTTGTCCGGACGGCGGCGCCATGCACCTCCGCGAGTGTTCCGCCGTCGGTATGTAGATGACCGGCGCGAACATCAAAAACGGAACGGCGATCCTCGACTACTTCAGGCCCTTCACGTAGGTGGCGATTGCTTTCGCGTCGTCGGCTGACAGGCTCTTTACTCCGGCCGGGTGCTTCGCGGTTTCCGCAATGGCCTTCGTCACATCGGCTTCTGCTTTACCAGCCACTGCCGGAATCTTGGCTGCCGGTTTCCCAGCTCCGTCCGCGCCATGGCACGCAGCGCACTTTGCTTTGTACAGGCCGGCGCCGTCATCGGCCCAGGAGAGACTCGGAATCAGAATGAACAGAGCAACCGCGATCGTCAGTACTAGCGCCGCGATTTTGGTAGTTTTCATAATTGCTATTCCTCTCGGGAGTTAAGTTGGCGGACTGAGTCGGCCGGCAAGTCAAACGGTGGGGGAGGGCGCTCTATTCGCGGAAACCTCCAAAATCCGTTTTCCTGCCAATCGCGTGCTCCTGCCGCGCTGATGAGAGTTTCAACAATGTGGTGAAATGCTGCGGTGACGGTAGTCACTCCGGAACGTGACCCAACTGCCTTCCCCAATGGTCGTAGAACACAACCTCGTGTTATGTTCCAGCCCCTTGGATAAACACCGAAATCCCACACCTCGTAGTCCAACGGTGTGAATGGGTTAGCGGCGAGCACACGGAGCAGGCTAGCGGTGTTCAATAATCTCCCTGCGAGGCATTTTTCCCCTGTTTGCGTTGCAATTTGCCTCTGCGTGCTCTTTTTTGATCTCAGATTTGATTTCTGAAGTCCTGCTTCGGTCCGCCGCCTTCCAAGTCAGCTCTGTAACCGCGTGGCTTCCCCCTCAATCTGCGCCTTCCTTGTCTAGCGCCGAGGTGTAGCGCGCGGGCTGCCATGTAGCGCCAGTCGACGATTAACCATTTTTTTTCGCCGAGCCGCTCGTTTCGAAACGCCAACTTGATAGAATTAAAACAACATGCTTCTTCCGTTCGTCCGCGAAATTTTCGCGGACGTGCAACATCTCCCAGCCTTCCGGCGTGCTGCCTCCCATCTACGCGAGAGCACGGGGCGGATTCGTGTCACTGGACTATCGCCCGCAGCCAAAGCGCTCATCCTGGCTTTGTTACAACAACGCGGCGAACGCCCTTTAATCGTCGTCGTTCCCGACAATCGCGCCGCCGAGGATTTGCTGCCGGTTCTGAGCGCATTCGCTGAACTTACGGGAGCCGTTGATCCCGACGCAATCGTCAGCCTGCCCGCGCGCGACGTTCTCGCATTCCAGAACTTGTCTCCGCATCCCGAGATTCAGGAGGAACGCGCCACCGCCTTGTGGAAGATTGCCACCGGCCGCGCCTCAATTGTCATTTCGCCGGTCAGCGCGACCGCGATCCTCCTTCGCGCTCCCGAGTACTATGCCGACCTCGCGCGTCTTCTCCGCCGCGGCGAAACTTTCGATCTCGACAAGCTTCTCCAGCACCTCAACACCATTGGATACACCTCGGCCGATGTCGTCGAAATGCCCGGCCAGTATGCGACTCGCGGAGGCATCCTCGATGTTTATTCCCCCGAGTCCGATCGCCCCGTTCGCGTCGAATTTTTCGGCGACGAAATCGAATCGATGCGCAAGTTCGATCCCGCCAGCCAGCGCTCCTCCAATGCCGTCGATGAAGTCGTGCTTCTGCCGCTCACCGAAACCCCGGTCACCGAAGAATTGTTGGGCGCCGTCAACGCCCGCCTGTCGGGCAAACGCATCGCCGGAACCGCTGAGGCCATCGAGCAGGCTGCCCGTGATTCCGGCGCAGGAGTGTTCCCCGGCTGGGAGTTCTACGCTCCGGTTGCGGGAGCCGATCGCACAGTCTTTTCCATGCTGCCCGAGGCGCGCGTCATTCTCGATGAACCCGAATCCCTGACGCAGGAACTCCAAAAAATCTGGGGACGGATCGAAGAAGCCCACGAGCGCAGCGGCGTCGGCAACCTCGTCCGCCCCAGCGATCTTTACCTCACGCCCGAATCCTGGCGTGAGGCAGTTGCCAAGCTCCCCGGCGCCGACTTCGAATATCTGGCAATCACCCGCCCAAGCGACGCCCACGTAGAGACAGCCGCCCTCGGATCCCCGGATGGCGATGGAGACCCGCAAACTTCTCCCCCTGTCATCCTGAGCGAAGCGGAAACGAAACGAAGTGAAGTTTCCGCGCAGTCGAAGGACCCCTACCCTCAACAGAATTCCGGAGTCGAGCACAACTCCGGCCCTGAAGCCGCATTCCTCTCCCAGCCCGCAACCCGCTTCCACGGCAACGTGCCCAGCATGATCGAAGAAGTGAAAAAGCTAACGAGCAACGGCAACCGCGTTATCCTCGCCGCCCCCAACACCGGAGAAGTCGAGCGCCTGGCCGATATCTTCACCGAATACAACGCCAGCTATCGTCTCGGAAGCCGCACTCGCAGCGGCGAAAGCTATGCCGACGAAACTGCCTACTTCGCCGGAGAAATTTTCACCACCACGCTCCTCAAGGCCTACATCCCCGACGGTTTCATCCTTCCCGAAGCAAACCTCGCCGTCTTCGGAGCCCGCGATCTCTTCGACGAGTCCGACTTGGTTGCCTCGCGCCCGGGCCGCCAGAAATCCAAAGTCTCCGCCTTCCTCTCCGACTTCCGCGATCTTCAGGTCGGAGATTACGTAGTCCACGTCGAGCACGGCATCGGCCAATATCAAGGTTTAAAAGAAATCAATCAGGGCGACGGCGCCGCCGAATTCATGCTTCTTGAGTACGCCGAAGCCGCGCGCCTCTACGTCCCGCTCACGCGCCTCGATCTCGTCCAGAAATATCGCTCGCAGGAAGGCGTCAAGCCCACCCTCAACCGCCTCGGCACCGGCCAGTGGGAGAAGACCAAAGCTCGCGTCAAGAAGGCGATGAAAGATATGACCGACGAACTGCTCAAGCTCTACGCGCAGCGTCAGTCCGCCCAGGGCCACGTCTTTCCCGCCGATACCGAGTGGATGAAGGAATTCGAAGACGCCTTCGAATACAACGAGACCGAAGATCAGGCGCAAGCCATCGCCGACGTCAAACGCGACATGGAGGGCCAACTTCCCATGGATCGCCTGCTCTGCGGCGACGTTGGCTACGGCAAGACCGAAGTCGCCATGCGCGCCGCCTTCAAAGCCGTACAGGATTCTAAGCAAGTCGCCGTCCTCACTCCCACCACCGTCCTCGCCTTCCAGCACTTCG
>JBAVYO010000382.1:0-4134 GCA_049698855.1 Terriglobales bacterium | reverse complement strand
GTACAACGCATACATGGGTGCGTTGGGGCAGCAGGATGCGGCAGCCAAAGTAAGCGGAATGGAAGCGTTCCTGGTGCAGTATCCGAATAGCGTGATGAAAGAAGACGCGCTGGAAATTTTGATGGGTGCATACGAGCAGACGAACAATTCCGCAAAGACACTCGATACCGCGCAAAAATTGCTCCTGGCGAACCCCTGCAACCTGCGCGCGCTGGCGCTGATCACGTATTCGAAACAGACCATGGCGGCGGGCGGGAAAGGTGCGCAGAATTTAACCGAGGCGGGCCAGACCGGCGAAAAGGGCCTGCAGTGTTTGCAGACCGCGACCAAGCCCCCGGATACGTCGGATGCAGACTGGCAAAAACTGAAAACGCAGACCACCGGGATCTTCAACAATGCGGCGGGCATGAGCGCATTCGCGGCGAAAGATTTTGCCAAGGCCGAGCAGTATCTGCGGGCCGCAGTGGCAGGCGATCCGACAAATCTGACCGAGGCATATTATCTGGGGCGTGCCGACCTGTCGCCAGGAGCTTCGGAAAGCGATGTCGAGGGACTTTTCTACATCGCGCGCGCTTCCGATTTGCAGGCGGACGCAGCCGGCAAAGCGCAGATCGCGGACTACGGCAAGAAGATGTACAAGAACTATCATGGCAGCGAAACTGGATGGAGCGACGTTTTGGCGCTTGCCGCTACCGCGACCAAGCCGCCGGATAATTTCACGATTGCGAAATATGTCCCCCCCACTCCAGCCGAGCAGTGCACTGACCTGATCAAGAGCAAGAAGGTCGAGGAAATGAACTTTGCGGAGTGGCAACTGTGCCTCTCGGAAGGTGCGGCGGGAGACGCCGACAAGGTGTGGACCACGCTCAAGGGGAAGCCGCTGCGGATGGTGGCGCACGTGATGAGCATCGACTCTCCCAAGCAACTGAAACTGGCAGGCAGTTCGGATGACATCGACGCCAAGCGCGCAGATATCGATCTGACCATGTCGGCAGCGATTCCAGCGAAGATGATGCCGAAGGAAGACGCCGACATGGATTTTGAAGGGACACCAATTTCCTACGTGGCGAAGCCCTTTGTGATGACGATGAACGATGGTGCGCTCGTGGTAAAGGCGCCTGCGAAGCCGTCGCCCACGCACAAGAAACCTGCCGCGCAATAACACGGCACGGAATCGGATGACAGAACGGGCGGCCCGATTGGGCCGCCCGTTTTCGTTGTCGTAGGAACTCAACTTGTGTGGTTGTGTGGAACTGCGCTTACGCGGCAGTCATCGGACCTGTTTTCTTTCAAAGGTGACCGGGCGCGCGCTGCGCGGAGGACGTTTGGCTCCCGACCGCAAGGGGCGAACATCGATCTTAAGCTCCTGCATGGTGCGGCTGAGGGTGTTGCGGTGCATCCCCAGTTCGCGCGCGGCCTTGCACTGATTGCCGCGGTTTTCTTCGAGCACGGTGACGATAAATCGTTTCTTAAATTCGCGGACGGCCTCAGAATAAAGAATATTGCTCTTGTACATCTGAAGGATGAGGGCTTCCAATTGGTCTTTCACTGCCGCCTCGTTTCCGCACCTTCAACTGAAATCCCCGTGGGCAACGATTACCGGGCCGAACTGCCAGCTTGAAGGGCACTGCCTATTTCGCCGGCGGCACATGCCGCATGTAATCCAGCCCCTGGTAGAAGCGTTGGCGCAATTCCGACGGTGCGAGCCAGATCGCAGCCCTTCCGCCTACCAGGAAATAGGGAGCTAGTTGAGACTCATCCAGCCATCTTGCGGCAGGAGCGAAAGCAGTCATGGCGGTAAGGACAATCGCTACCACCAGGGCGCCTCGCAACAAGCCCAGAACAGCTCCCAGAATTCGATCAATCGTGCTGAGCCCGGCCTTCTTCATCGTCCAGCGCGCAAGCCGTCCCGCAAAACCGGCTACGACCAGCACCGCAAGAAAAATGATAAGGAAAGCGGCAATCTCGCCAACCCATGGCGACTTCAGATAGGGCGCGAACCAATCCGCCAGGCGCTGATACTGCCAGGCGGCCAGCAAATATCCGGCGACGAGGCCAGCCAGATGAAAGGCTTCGTGAAAGAAGCCCTCCATGGCGGCCCCGACGACGGAAAAAGCCAGGAATGCCAGGATGATCCAGTCTGCAACGCTCATAAAGAATGACCGTGAAGCGAGTGCAGCAGCCTAGATTTCCAACTCGCGTCCCGTCAACTGACGATACGCCTCGAGGTACTTTTCGCTTGTCCGCTTCGCAACCTCTTGGGGGAGGGCCGGCGCGGGCGGTTGTTTGTTCCAGCGGATTTCTTCGAGGTAGTCCCTTACATACTGCTTGTCGTACGAATTCTGCGCTTTGCCCGGCTCATACGTGTCGGCCGGCCAGAAGCGCGAGGAATCCGGTGTGAGCACCTCATCCGCCAGTGTGATTCCCTGGGCGGTAAGGCCAAATTCAAACTTGGTGTCGGCAATCAGGATGCCGCGCTGCCGCGCATGGTCGGCGGCTTTCTTGTAAATACGCAAGGTGAGGTCGCGGAGTTGGTGGCTCAGCTCGGGATCGACCAGCTTGCACATTTCTTCGAAAGAAATGTTGATGTCATGCCCGGTCGTCGCCTTGGTGGCGGGCGTGAAAATGGGCTCTGGGAGTTGGTCGGACTCTTTCAACCCCGCCGGCAACTTGATGCCGCAAACCGTGCCGGTCGCTTTATATTCCTTCCAGCCGGAGCCTGAGAGATAGCCGCGCGCCACGCATTCCACGGGAAACATCTGCGCGCGCATCACGATCATGGAGCGTCCGCGCAGGTCGGCTGCATACTTGCGAACCGCCTCGGGATAGCGATCCACATCGGCGGTCACGAAGTGGTTGGGGACAATGTCCTTGAGAAAATCGAACCAGAACAGCGACATCTGCGTGAGCACGCGGCCCTTGTGGGGGATGCCCGTGGCCAACACATAGTCGAAGGCGGAAATGCGGTCGGTGGCCACAAAAAGCAGATGGTCGGCGTCGAGGTTGTAGACGTCGCGGACCTTGCCGCTCGCATGCAGTTGGAGGTCGGAATAGCCTGTGTCCAAGAGAACGTGATCGAGAGTATGGGAGGTCATTACTTATTTTACCGGGAGAAAACTGTCGGGTATTCTAGCTGCCGAAAAAAATTTGTCAACGCCTTCCGTCACGTGCCCATGGCTGGGATGAACACCATCGAAAGGAAAACAGTTGACAGTTTCATTGTACGTCAGAAGCCGCGTCCAGAGCGGTATTTCACTGGGGTGCAATGTGGAAAAACTGAGGAAGGCTCTGGAAAAAAGGTGCAGGATTATTTCGTTTGGACAAGCAGGGAAACTTCGAGTGCGTCAAGCACTACGGCAAACTTTTTTCGAGTTGTGAGATGGATGTCTGCAGCGGGCGGTCAAAAACGGTTCGGCCATTTTCGAGCACCATGGAAAACCCTCAGCACCTCTAGAACTTCACCGCGCACGCGATAAGGAATGATGTACGGCGTTTGCGAGACTACTAACTCGCGAGTGCCGGATATCCGGCCGGGCCGTCCGAGAGATGGAAAATGTTCCAGAGTCTCGACTGCTTTTACGATCGCCGCTACGGTCCTGGCGGCAGCATCGGGATTATCCTGGGTTATGTATTCGGACACGGCGATCAGGTTCGCGCGTGCCGCTTGCAGCCACTTAACGCGCACGTTGCGTCAAACGCCCGATGGTCCGCTGCATCTCCTCGTCGGTGGCAAAATCGCCCGCGTCGGCCTCGGCCAGGGCTTTCTTGATTTCGTTGATCTGCCATTCGTTCACGCTTACGAACTCCTGGATCGCCTGGGCGGCGACGAACGAGCGGCTCCGGTTCATCGCCTTCGACAAACGATCAAGCTGTTTCTTAAGCTTGGCGTCGAGGCGGAGAGTGAGAACCGAAGATTCTGACATGATGTATACATTATACATCAATTGTATACAGAGAGGCGTTCGGCAGATTCCCGCGCTTGCGCCGGCTTGCCGAGGCTAAGCCCCGGCAAGCCGGCAGATCTTTACGCCGCTCCAAACCGCACCGACACCAGCTTCGAGATCCCTGGCTCCTGCATGGTTACGCCGTAGAGCACGGGTGCAATGCTCATCGTTTTCTTGCTGTGTGTAATCA
>JBAVYO010000381.1:0-7265 GCA_049698855.1 Terriglobales bacterium | reverse complement strand
ATCTACACCCACGCCGGGCCAGAGATTGGCGTCGCCTCCACCAAGGCCTTCACCGGACAGCTGACCGCGCTCTATTTGTTCGCGCTCTATCTGGCGGAACTCCGCGGCACACTTACACCCGAGCAATCCAAGGCGGCGATTCAGCAGCTTACTCTTATCCCCGCCAAGCTCGAAACAATTCTCACCCACGATGAAACTTGCGACGAGTTAGCCAAGACCTATATTCGCGCGCAGGACTTCTTGTTTCTCGGCCGCGGCATTCACTATCCCATCGCGCTCGAAGGCGCGCTCAAGCTTAAAGAAATTTCTTACATCCACGCCGAAGGTTACCCCGCGGGCGAAATGAAGCATGGGCCGAACGCGCTGATCGACGAGAATCTTCCAGTCGTGGTGATCGCGACCCGCGACGTCAACAGCACGCAGTCGATGACGCGCTACGAAAAGACGATTTCAAATTTGCAGGAAGTAAAAGCGCGTTCCGGGATCGTGATTGCGCTCGCCACCGAAGGCGACACCGAGATTGCCGAAGATGCGGACCACGTGCTCTACGTGCCGCCCGCGCCGGAAGAGTTATCCGTGATTCTGGAAATTGTGCCCTTGCAGCTGCTCGCCTACCACATAGCGGTGCGCCGCGGCTGCGACGTAGATCAACCTAGAAATCTGGCCAAGTCAGTGACGGTAGAGTAGAGATTCGCTTCGGTCCTCTCGCTGACGGCGACAGCGATTACGCACTCAATGAGCGTAATGGCGATTTTGTCGACAATTCACTGAACACCCCACTCCCGTCACATCTGCCTACCGCATTTCGGTGTCTAATAGGACTATGAGACCGCCTTGCCAGACCACGATGCTCGTCGCTTGGCGTCGTCGTCTTTTTCGACATCTGTGGTGGTCATTGTTCATCGGAGTCGCAGTGACCGGAATCCTTGACGGAATCCTACATAGCAGATTTCTGCATAGCCCGGTCGTGGTTGCACTTAGTCCAGGTGTCGACTTCATGATGCGCTGGCATCCGAATTGCCATTCCCTATTGCGCTGCAATCTTGAAGCAGACGCTGCGAACGTGGTTATCTATGCGTTTTGGGCCTTTGTCGTGTTGGTGGGGATTGATCTGTTGCGGCAACTGAAACGAACAGCGCAATGATCGAAGATCAAAGGAACATTAGGCAGAGCACAAAGCAATGCCGCGAGAATCAGGGCGGGCCGTCAATTGTTGTAATCAGGCGTGGCTGTTGAAAAAGACGTTCCGCTGACTGTCCTCTTTCAACAGCCACGGCGATTGCACTCATCATGCCCACAGTCTGCCGGACTGAGCACCGGCGACCCTCACCAAATCGTCCTTACCACCTTCGCCCGCCGAATCACCCGGTCGGCCGTGACCAAGCCCATCCCTTCCACCAGCGCCGTCGCCCCAATCACCCGGTCCGCTGGATCTTTCGGATAGCCCGCCGGCAGAGTCAGCGTGCGCGCACAGGCGCGAGCGCTGATCGGCAGTACAACGAATCGCTCCTCAACGTCTTGCAAGAACGACTCCAGGCTCATACTGAGGGCAATTCGCCCATTTAGATTGGCCGTCGCAATTTCCAACAGAGTAATCCCGCAAATAGCCAACCCGTCCTCGTTCTGCCGGGCCTCGTCGATAGCCGCTCTGGCAATTTTCGACAACCGGTCCGGGTCGGACAACAGCCAAAGGACGACGTGCGTGTCCAACAAAATCAATAGAGATCTCCCCACTCCTCGGGCGTGAGTATCGGCCCCACAATATCGCCGTGAATTTTTACCTTGCCTTTATGGAAGCCGTAGATCTCATCCTTCTGGTCGGCTGGGACGATCTTCACCACCGGTTTGCCGCGCTTAGTGATGACAATCGCCTCGCGCTTCGCCAGCACTTCGTCCATCACCGCCAGGCAATGTGTCTTAAAGGAACCCGCCGCCATCGTTTTCATAACTGCTCCCCATAATCATAGTCATTATACCATAGTCATATACGAAGAAAGCGAGATAACATTGGAAACCTAAAGCGGCCATTTAGCCGTCCCACTGTAAGAAATCCTCCGTGCCCCTCTGTGCCCTCTGTAGTGGCAGTTTCCTGACCGGAACTGGCAGAAATCGCCGCGCGCACACTGTAAACATACGCGTGTTAGCATAATTTCATCCGTACACCGGGGGTTGCATGAAGCAAAAAAAACAAGTTGCCAAGCGGACGAAGTCGCCGCGCAAGGTCGGCAAACCAGAGGCTTCGGTGGGATCGAAGAAGCGCGCCCGCTTCCTGCCGGATGACCTCGACGGCATGTACAAGCCGGTGAAAAAGCCGATTACCGTCCGGCTGGATGCCGACATTCTGGAATGGTTCCAGCGCGACGGGCGCGGCTATCAAACCCGCATCAATGAGGCTCTCCGGCGCGCCATGTTGCAGGAACGAAACAAGGACTAAGATCGTGCAGGTGTCTTTGGCACTCCGCACTTCAGTGCTGCGATTAGATGAGTCGTTGTAGCGCCGGCGTCTCGCCGGCTGTCCGGCGGGCGTCCCGCCCGCCGATAAAGCGTCGCGTAGGCCTATGAAGAACGCAAAGCGCGAAAGCCCGCCGAACAACGTGGTCCGGTGCCGTTGGGCGACGAATCCTCTCTCGATTGCCTATCACGACACCGAGTGGGGAGTCCCGCAGCACGACGACCGCATCTTCTTCGAGTTTCTGATCCTCGAAGGCGCGCAGGCCGGACTAAGCTGGGACACGATTCTCAAGAAGCGCGAAAACTACCGCACCGCTTTCGATGGCTTTGACCCGGCCAAAGTCGCGCGCTACAGCCGCGCCAAGGTTCAGAGCCTTCTCCGCAACGAGGGCATCATCCGCAACCGGCTTAAGATTGCGTCCGCCATCGCGAATGCAAAAGCGTTTCTCGCCGTGCAGAAAGAATTCGGATCGTTTGACAGCTATATCTGGCAGTTCGTCGGAGGGAAACCTCGCATCAATCAATGGCGTCGCGGACAAAAACTTCCCGCGCAGACGGCAGAATCGGACGCCATGAGCAAGGATCTGAAGAAGCGCGGTTTCAACTTCGTCGGCTCAACCATCTGCTACGCCTTCATGCAGGCTACCGGGATGGTCAACGACCATGCAGTCGAATGCTTCCGGCATGACGCCGTGTAACGAGTAAGCGCTCAACAAGCCGCTCACCTGCGTATTTGTTCCGCAGGATGATGTGGCGACCACTGCGGATCTTCGTCGGGCAAGACGATCATGCCATCGCGCATGTGAACTACGCGATCGCCATACTCGGCCGCCTCGGGATTGTGCGTAATCATGAGGACAGTCTGGCCGAGTTCTTTATTCGACTGCCGCAGCATGTTAAGCACAATCGCCGAATTCTTGGAATCCAGGTTGCCGGTCGGCTCGTCGGCCAGAACAATGGCAGGGCGATTGATGAGAGCGCGTGCAAGCGCGACGCGCTGCTGCTCACCTCCAGACAGCTCGTTGGGACGGTGATCGAGACGAGCGGCGATGCCGAGCATCTCGGTGATTTTCTTAAGAAAGGCGGCGTCGGGTGCGCCATGGCCCGCGATGTCCGCGGAAATCTCGATGTTGCCGCGAGCCGTGAGCGTGGGCAGAAGATTGAATTTCTGAAAGACGAATCCGATTTTGCTCTTGCGCAGGCGCGTGCGCTCGCCATCAGAGAGAGACGCGAAATCCACGCCGTCGATAGTCACGCTGCCGGAATCGGCGCGCGTAAGCCCGCCGAGCAAGTAAAAAAGGGTGGACTTGCCGCTGCCGGAGGGACCGACCACCGTAACAAATTCTCCCCGCTCCACGCTGAAAGAAATGCCGCGCAGCGCGGGCACATCAACTTTTCCGACGCGGTAGGTTTTGCGGAGATCCCTGGCTTCGATGAACGACGGCATCCAGTAATGACGATATCACAGCGACTGAGCTTGCCCGCCGATCTGACATCGCTTGGCAGCGGTGCAGTTTGATTGTCATCCCGAGCAAGCGGTTTTTGCGCAGCGAGGGATCTGGGCGAGCCGCGCGTCGCGTCGCGGTTTTTGCGACGCATAAATCGCGCGTTTGGCTCGCTTCCTTTTCAAGCTGCACCACGACCCATTCTCGGCGGTGTCTTTTTCCCAGGAATTCAGCCCCTCAAGCCACAGTGGCCCGCTCAGACGGGCGAACTGGCGCCTCGACGGGCCGTTTCGGCCCGCGTTTCCGGACAAGCAGCAGCCGGATTCTCTCCAGCAACTCGGCAGGTTCGTACATTCCCTTGGGAAGAACCAGATCGGCGAGCGTCTCGCGTTCGTAGACCCTCACCCGACTGGAGATGAGAATGGCGGGCGTTTGCGGCGAGAGCATTTTGATTTCTTCAATAAGGTGTGGGCCGTCGAGGCCAGGCATGATGAGATCGGTGAGGACGAGATCAACGCCGCCGCTACGGAAAACTTCCAGCGCGGCCTGGCCATTGTTGCATGCGGCTACACGATAGCCGCGAGTTTCAAGCATGATTTTGCGTATAGAAAGTGTCTGTTCGTTATCGTCGACGCAGAGGATTGTTTTCTTAGGTTTCATCGCTTTGACTCGGGGGACTGCGGTCACGCTTTTCTCTAGTTTTTGAATTCCATTTATTTTTTTATTTAAGGGCGAGATGAATCCTAGACACAATCATGATGCGGGTAAAGTGCCGCGCTCGCCAATGGCACTCAGGTGGATGGCCGGGTAGTGCACAACGCGCAGAGCCGCGACCTTCGCTGCGTCTGGCGTGTTAAAGATTCAGCGTGAGTTCGGCGCGAAGAACTTCAACACAATTTCCACCGACGCGCACATTGACGACTTGGTTATCACGCTTCGTGGCGCGCACAAAAATGCAGCTCGGACGGTGCATTTCCATCCCTTGTTCGATCAAAATGCGCTCGTTGCTCGCGGCAATTCCGTGTGCCACCGCCCAAGCCGAACAGCTTCCAGCGGCGGAGCCGGTCGCGGGATCTTCTCCATTGTAGAAAAGCATCCGCGCATGCAGGCGGGCTTTGGGATCGACAGTTTCGCGGGAAACGAAATAAAAAAACTTGCCGCCGCTCTGGTCAAGATACTCGGCCGCGCGATGCACATCGAATCGCAGCGCCTGAAGCGTTTTCAGCGAGCGCACGGGCACAATAGTAAAAGGCACTCCGGTGGAAACACTCTGGATGGGAGCGTCGTCGTCGAAATCGGCTGGTCTCAGGCCGGTGACGCGCGCAATCGCTTCGCGATCGTGGACTGCGCCGAACTCGGGATCTTTTTGCGTCATTTCTCCGAAAGAAGGCTGGCCGGGCGGATCGTCGAATCGCACCGGAACGGTTCCCACATTCAGTTCGAGCAGAACCTCGCTTGCGCCCGAGTGTCCGCGCAAGACGAAAGCGGTGCCGAGCGTGGGATGGCCGGCGAAGGGAAGTTCTTCCTGAACCGTGAAAATGCGCACGCGAATGCCGCGCGATTTTTCGGCTGCGGGATCTCCGGGAAGAATGAAAGTAGTTTCCGAAAGATTGGTTTCGCGAGCCAGAGCCTGCATTTGCTCGGTGCTAAGCCCGCGCCCATCAAGCACCACCGCGAGCGCATTGCCGGTGAGCGCGCGATCGGTGAAAACATCAACCTGAACGGAAGAGAGTTTGAATGAAGGCATAATCGAAAATTCTAACGCGGAGTCTCAGCTCGCGTGGGGACAGCGGACGCCCCACTCATTCGCGCTTCTCGCGAATGAGTGGGCTCCCGAAACGTTCGCCTTACAATCTCGCGCAAACCGCCTTCGTCTGCGTGTAGAGTTCGAGCGAGTCCTTGCCCATCTCTCTTCCCCAGCCGGATTGCTTGTAGCCTCCGAATGGGAGCCCGGCGTCGAAAATGTTATAGCAGTTGATCCAAACCGTGCCCGCTCGCAGCAGCGCGGCCAGTTTGTGCGCCTTGGAAATATCGTGTGTCCAGATTCCCGCAGCCAGGCCGTAGATCGAATCATTGGCCCGCGTTTGCAGCTCTTCCGGATCGTCGAAGGGAATGGCGGCAACCACTGGCCCGAAGATTTCTTCTTTCACCACCTTCATGTAGTCCGTGGTTTCCACCAGCACCGTGGGTTCCACGAAATAGCCTTTACCGCCAATTTTCCTTCCGCCCGAAACCGCTTTTGCTCCTTCGGCCATTCCGATTTCCAAATAATTGCAGACGCGCTGCAACTGCTCTTCGGAGACCAGCGGTCCCATCTGCGTGGCCGGCTCCATGCCGGAACCGACTCTAATCTTCTTTGCCTTGGCCGCAACGCCTTCCACCACCCGGTCGAAAACCGGGCGCTCCACGTAGAGGCGCGAGCCCGCGCAGCAGCACTGGCCGTGATTGAAGAAGATGGCGCTGGCCGATCCAGCAATGGCCTGATCGAGGTCGGCGTCCTTGAATACGACGTTAGGCGACTTGCCGCCGAGTTCGAGGGAGACTTTTTTCAGGTTGCCGGTGGCGGCATGAACAATCAGCTTGCCGACTTCGGTCGATCCCGTGAAGGCAATCTTGTCGACCAGGTCGTGCGCGGCAAGCGCGGCGCCCACGGTTTCTCCGTAGCCCGGAACGATGTTGACGACGCCGTCCGGGAAGCCGGCTTCCATGATCAGGTCGCCGAGACGGAGCGCGGAGAGCGGCGTTTGCTCAGCCGGTTTCAGAATGACAGTGTTTCCCGCAGCCAGCGCCGGACCGAGTTTCCACGCGGCCATCAGCAGCGGAAAATTCCAGGGAATGATCTGGCCGATCACTCCGACCGGCTCGCGCAGCGTGTACGCCAGATATTGCGCGCCCGGCGTGTAAGGAACAGACAGAGGAATGGTTGTGCCTTCGAGCTTGGTGGCCCATCCCGCCATGTAGCGGAAGAGGTCTGCGGCGAGCGGCACGTCGGCGGCGCGCGCAACGGTGAGTGGCTTGCCGTTGTCCAGCGTTTCGAGCGTGGCGAATTCTTCGACGTGCTGCTCCAGCAGGTCGGCTAGTTTCCAGATCAGTTTGCCGCGTTCGGAGGCGGTCATCCGTGGCCAGGGTCCGCTGTCGAACGCCTTGCGGGCGGCTTTAACGGCAGCGTCGATATCGCCCTTGTCGCCTTCCGCGACCTGAACCAGCACTTCTCCGGTCGCGGGATTGTAGGTCGGGAAAGTCTTCCCGGAAATAGAATTGACCCATTTGCCGTCAATCAGCATCTTGCGCGGTTTCTCTAAAAATTCACTGACGAGCGGGTGAATTCCGCTGGGCGAGACTGTGACTCCCATAAGTCCTCCTTGGAAA
>JBAVYO010000380.1:0-16171 GCA_049698855.1 Terriglobales bacterium | reverse complement strand
AATCTGAGTGGGGGAGGGGGGGGTACCTGGCATTATTTTTTTGGTTAACAGAGCAGTTAGCTTTTTTCTGCCATCCACGCGGTCATCCTGGATCGGAGCCGGAACGGACCGAACCGCCGTCTCTGCGGAGTGTTCATCCCAGGACGCAACTAGGCAGGATTGAGCGCGAGCCTTCCCCGATCTCCCTTTTCCACATATCCCCACGGCGTTTGGTCATCATGCGTGAACACCGTCAGCCAGCGCTCGGGAATCGACTGCGCGTAATATTTCTTCTTGCTTTCAATCGTCGTCAGCGGGAATAAGTCGAACGCCATCACCCAGGTCAAATCGATGTGCATGCTGGTCGGGATAAGGTCGGAGATATAACACGCTGTCATTTTTTCGCTCCCTGCGCCACTTTCAACAATCACAGCCTGCATGCTCGCGGTGTGGCCGGGGAAGACTTTCACTGAGACACCCGGAACGATTTCGCGGTCGCCGTCGAGTAATTCCATCTGCCCGCTTTCGATGAGCGGGTCGTAGTTCGGGCTCATGTAACTGATAGCATCGCGCTCCAGTTGAAGGCGGCCGTGATCCCACTCCTTGCGCTGCGCATAATAAGTGGCGTTGGGAAATGTGGGTACGATTTGGTCGCCCTTGCGCACCGTGTTCCAGCCGCAGTGATCGAAATGAAGGTGAGTATTGATAACGACGTCGATATCTTCGGGCGCGATTCCGGCCGCATGCAGATTGTCGAGCAGTTTGGCAGGCTGCTTATAAATCTGGATCAGCCGATCGGGAAGCTTGTTTCCGATGCCGGTTTCGACCAGGATGTTTTTGTCGCCGGTGCGGATGAGCAGCGAGTTCAGGCCGGCATCAAGGCGGTTTAGATCGTCCGGCGTTGTTTTCTTCGACCACATGGTCTTCGGCACCACGCCAAAAAAGGCACCGCCATCGAGGAAGTAAGTTCCGTCGGAAACGACAGTAAGTTCGAAATCGCCAAGAGAGATTCTGTGCATAATCGATCCGATACCGCAGTAGCTGTCAGCCATCAGTTCAAACCAGCTCTTCAAGCTCAGCCAGGAACCGTACCTCTAAAGCTCTTCCTGAGGGCTGAGGGCTGAAAGCTACTTTAGCTCCTTATTCCAAAAGTCTTCCATCATGTGAAACAGCTGTGTGCGTGTTCCCGGACCCGAGATTCCGTGCGTCTTGTTGGGATAGATCATCAGCTGAAACTGTTTTCCAGCCTTGATCAAGGCATCCGCCATCTGAATCGTGTTTTGAAAATGCACATTGTCGTCGCTCGTACCGTGAACCAGCAACAACGAACCCTTCAGCCGACCCGCAGCGGTGACGGTGGAATCGTCGTATCCCTTGGCATTGTCTTTTAGCAGGCCCATGTAGCGCTCGGTGTAAATCGAGTCGTAATTACGCTGGTTAGTAATGGGTGCAACCGCGATGCCCGCCTTGAACCGGTCGGTATGCGTAAGCGCGTAGGCCGTCATCGAGCCGCCATTCGACCATCCCCAAATGCCAGTGCGGACGCGGTCAAGCTGAGGATATTGAGAGTAGAGTTGGTCGAGCGCGGCCGTCTGGTCGGCGAGTTCGATTCCCCCAAACTGTCCGCGAATGGCGGCCGAAAATTTCCTGCCACGATTCGGCGTGCCGCGGTTATCGACCGAAAAAATCGCGAAGCCCTCTTTCACAAGCAACTGGTGGAACAGCGCAGTAGTGCCGCCCCACGCATCTTTCACCGTCTGGTCAGCGGGACCTCCATAGATGTACACGATCAGAGGAACCCTAGCATTCGCGTCGGCGTTTGGCGGAAGGATCAGATATCCGTAGAGCGGCGTACCGTCATCGGCCTTGACCTCAAGCTGCTTGGGTGTAACGGGATCGTAGTCGGCGATGCTGCGGCCTTCCCAGATTTGCTGGCATGACCGCTCGGCCGCCGGTTTACCGGAAGCCACGGACGACGCGCAGACTGAGACGTGCGGCGGGCTGAGCGTGGCCGAATGTGTATCCACATAATACTTGCCATTACCTGCGAATACGGCCGAATCGTGGCCCGGCTCAGAAGAAAGAGCCTGCATCCCGGAACCGTCGAACGCGATGGAAAAGAGTTTTTCTTCTCGCGGGTCAGCTTTGTTCGCTGTGAAGAATACCGTACCGGAATCCGGGTCAACGCAGTCGATTGAGAGAACTTCGTAATCCCCGCTTTCCAGTTGGCGCTCAAGTTTGGCATCGGCAGCAATCGGATTCGACCCATCAAAACCGTAGAGATAGATGTGGGTGTGCCCGTCGCGCCAGCTCGTCCACAAAAAACGATCACCCGATTGAAGGATGCGGAAATCGTCATTGACGTTCACCCACGCTTCCGGCTCGGACTCGGTGAGCACTTTACGCGTCTTGCTCGAATGCGTATCGATGAAGTAGAGGTCGAGCCGATCCTGCTTGCGGTTCAGGACCTCGGCCCAAGCCCATCCGTCGCGAATCCAGCCGAAACGCGGGATGTAAATATCTTCGTCGTCGGTGAGCTTGATCCAGCGCGGCTTGCCGCCTTCGCCCGAGACCACTCCCAACCGCACTGCGGGATTGGGATCGCCCGGCTGCGGATATTTTTCCTGATCGACGTGAGGATGGGTGGGAAGCCAATCGGTGATGGGATAAGCAGGAACGCGACTCTCATCCATTTGTAGGAAGAGAATGTCGTGGCCTTCCGGCGACCAGAAGTAATTGCTGCGCACGGCGAGCTCCTCCGCATAAACCCAATCCACTTCTCCATTCAGAATGTTGTCATCGCCTTTGTTGCAATTGCAATCCTTATCTTTGTCCTTATTCTTGTCCTTTTCGGGTTGGATGATCGGGCGCTCTTCTTGCTCTCCGGAAACCGCGCGTACATACAGACTGTGCTTGCGCACATACACAACGCGCTTGCCATCGGGCGAAAACTTCGGGTCTTCACTCGGATCGGAGGACGAAGTGAGTTGTACACCCGTGCCAGTATCGAGGCTGTAATACCAGAGCTGACCCTGCGAATCAAAGAGCAGATGCTTGGAATCCGGCGACCACAGGTATGCCGCAACGCGATAGCGGCTTACGCGCTCCTTTTCGCGCTCGTCGCGAATGGCGGAGTTTGGCGGCGCAAGCTGACCGAGTTTCACCTCGCTGACCAGAACTTTCTTTTCCCCAGTCCCCGCGTCGACGTACCAGAGCTCGCCGTGGTCGCCCGAATCGTCGCGCTGCACGAAAGAAACCTTCGTGCAGTCGGGACTCCACTTGATATCCTCCGGCGCGCGGCCGGTGATGCCGCCTTCCGCAAAGATCGCTTCAATCGTCAGCGGCTTGGGAGGCGCGGAACTCTGCGCCGTTCCCGCCGACACGACGCAGAAAACGAAAAGACAAGCGGAGATACAATTCCGGACGAACTTACTCACAAACGCGCTCCAATCTAATCGCGGCATCAAGAGGGCTACCACACTTTACATATCTTATCGGCCGGCGCGACCATGGGCTGGCCCGCCTTGCACTGGAACGCCCGCTGGAACTCCGGCATGTTTACCACGACGCCATTGATGCGGTCTTGCGCGGGTGAATGTTCATCGGTCATGGCGCGCATGCGCAAATCTTCGGGACGCTCATTGGCGCAATCCCACTGCGCAAAGCCGATAAAGAAACGCTGCTCGGGAGTCAGCCCATCGACCGGCTTCAGGTTGGCGTCTTTGTCTTTCTCATTCCACGCTACATAGGCGAGGATTTCTCCGCCCAGATCGGCTACGTTTTCGCCCAGCGTCAGCTCGCCATTTACGTGAACTTCGTCCACCGCGACATAGCGCGAATACTGGTCAGCCACGCACTTTGTGCGGGCGTCGAACTTTTCCCGGTCTTCTTTAGTCCACCAGTTTTTCAGGTTCCCTTTAGCGTCGAACTGACTTCCTTCGTCGTCGAAGCCATGAGTAAGTTCGTGCCCGATGGTGCCGCCGGTGTCGCCGTAATTTGGAGCGTCATCCATTTTGACGTCATAGAGCGGCGGCTGCAGAACTCCCGCCGGGAAATTGATGTCGTTCATCTGCGGATTGTAATAAGCGTCGACAGTGGGCGGGGAAATATCCCATTCGCCGTGGTCGACCGGCTTGCCAATTTTGTTGATGTCGCGCCGGCTCTCAAACTCGTGCGCGCGTTTCACGTTTTCGGCGAAGTCATCGGGAACGATCTTCACAGAGCTGTAATCGCGCCACTTGTCGGGATAGCCAATCTTGTTGCGGATGCCCGCAAGTTTGGTCAATGCCTGCTGCTTGGTTTCCGGACTCATCCAATCTAGCGCGCGAATGCGTTCTCCCATGGCGGTTTCGATGCGCTGCACCATGTCGAGCGTGCTCTGTTTGAGCTCTGGCGAGAAGACTTTTGCGACATACACCTGCCCCAGCGCTTCGCCCAGGCTGTAGTCGGTGTATTCCACGCAGCGTTTCCACCGGGGCTGCATCTCCTTGGCTCCGCGCAGATACTTACGATAGAAGTCAAAACTTTCCTCCACGAATTTGGAGGACAGATAAGGCGACGAAGTGTTGACAACCTGAAAACGAAAATACGTTTTCCAGTTGTCGATCGGTTCGGACGACAGCAGCGCGTTCACTCGCTTGATAAACTCGGGCGCGTCTACATTGAGAATCTCGAACTGCGGGTACTGCAGGTCACGGTAATACGCCGCCCAGTCGAAATTGGGCGCCATTTGCGCAAGTTCGGCGACCTTCATCTTGTGCACCAGTTTGTGCGGGTCGCGGCGGTCGACGCGCGTCAGCGAAGCTTCCGCCAGGCTGGTCTCTATGCGCATGATGGTCGCGGCATTTTTCTTTGCCGCGGCCGGGCTTTCCCCAGCCAGTTCGAAAATCTTCTGCACATGCTGTAGATAATGCTCGCGGATCTCCTTCGATTTCGCGTCGGTCTTGGTGTAGTAATCCCGGTCGGGAAGCCCGAGTCCGCCCTGATCGACGTCGGCAATCACCTGCTCGGAATTGTCGGGATCCTGCGCAGAACCGGCCGCGAACAGCATTGGGCTGGAATAGGAATATTGGCGATATGTAAACTGCAGCCGCGCGACCAGGGGAGTCAGATCCTTTAACGATTGAACCTGAGCGATGGCATCTAGCTCGGGCTGAATCGGAGCCAGTCCCTGTGTTTCGATGGCGGCTTCGTTCACGCAGGCGGCGAAGAAGTCTCCCGTCTTTTGTTCAACAGCGGAGCGCTGCGGGTTCGGTTGGGCCGCCTGTTCCAGCATGCCGCGAAGGAAATTCAGATTATCCTCATACAACTTGCCGTACACCGACCACGAGGTTTGATCGGGTGGGATGGGGTTCTTCTTCTGCCATCCGCCGCAGGAATAATGATAAAAATCGACGCAGGGATCGGCAGATTTATCCATGGAGGTGAGATCGAGACTCGGCGAGTAAGGCGGCACGGGAGCGGATGAGGGCGAGGTCTGCGCAAAAGCCGCGCAACATACAAAAAGCGACAGAATGGCCAGGCAATATGCAATTTTGTTCATAGGTTCCTTCGACGGCGAAAATGCAAAGGCGTGAGCAGGTTATCTTAACCCAAGCGCGTGAAGCCTGACTTGAGCGCGCAGGACGCACGACTGCGCGTACGAGGTTCTTCGGGCGGTCTTCCTGGAGACTCGGGTATTCATTCTGGTTTCGGTTATCATTTAAATCGGCCTGAGGTTTTTTGCATGATCAACGGCAAACGTATTGCCGTGGTTTTACCCGCATATAACGCGGAAAAAACGCTGGAAGCGACGGTGCGGGAACTTCCCGACATCGTCGACGTCTGCATCCTGGTGGACGATCACAGTTCCGATCAGACGGTGGAAGTGGCGCGCCGGCTGGGCCTGCGACACTTCGTCCACGACCGCAACTACGGCTATGGCCGCAACCAGCAGACGTGCTACCGCGAGGCGCTGGCCGCGGGCGCCGATGTTGCCATCATGGTGCACCCCGATTATCAGTACACACCGCTGCTGGTCACTTCCATGGTGAGCATGATCGCGTATGGCGTTTACGACGTCGTGCTGGGCTCGCGCATCATTGGAGGCAGCGCGCTGAGCGGCGGCATGCCGTTTTACAAGTACGTCGCCAACCGCCTGCTGACCGCTTTCGAAAACATGTTCCTCGGAGTCAAATTGTCGGAATATCACACTGGCTATCGTGCCTTCAGCCGCGACGTGCTGATGAAACTCCCCTTGCTGGAGAATTCCGACGACTTTGTTTTTGACAACCAGATGCTCGCGCAGTGCGTGCATTTCGGTTTTCGCATCGGCGAAGTTTCCTGCCCCACCAAATATTTTGAAGAGGCTTCCTCCATCAACTTCCGCCGAAGCGTGAAATATGGATTCGGCGTGCTGGCGACCACGGCGCAGTTTGCCCTGCAACGGTGGGGCCTGGCGAAGTTTCGGATTTTTAGCGAAAGCGGCCGCCGTCTTGAGCGTCAGTATTATCAACACGGCGTCGCCGACAGCCCAGGGGCGTAATGGCGCCGGCGCCCGCCGGAAAATCCGGCATACGCGATCTCGCCGTCCTCCTTCTGCTCACGCTCATTGCGATGCTCGTGTTGGGTTATCATCCCGGCCTGGAGGATGACGCGTTCTATCTTGCCGCCATCAAGCGGAACCTGAACCCTGCGCTTTTTCCGCATGACGCCGATTTTTTTCGTTTGCAATTTCAAGCAACGATCTTCGACAAATTAATCGCCGCGTCAATTCGCATGACTCACCTTCCGCTGGATTGGGCTGTGCTGTTGTGGCAGATCGCTTCGATTTATTTGATACTTTGGGGCTGCCGGCAAATTGCACGGCGATGCTTCGCGGAAACGCCTGCGCAATGGGCTGCGGTCACGCTGGTTGCGCTGCTGCTCACGATTCCGGTCTCAGGCACGGCGATCGACCTGGCCGATCAGTATCTGCACCCGCGCAATCTGGCGACGGCTGCGATTGTGTGTGCCATTGTCGCCACGCTCGACAGGCGCTTTGTTGTGTCCGGATTGCTTCTCGCCTTTGCTTTCGCCAACCACGCCATTATGGCGAGTTTCGGAATTTCGTTCTGCCTGTTTCTCGGCTGGCAAAGTAGCGCGGATCGAATGTCGAGTTCCGCTGTAGCGGCGCTTTTCCTGCCGAGTTGGCTGCCACTAGGTTGGCTGTTCGCGCCCGCTTCCGATGCCTGGCGCCGGGCGGCTTCTACGCGCAGCTTCTATTATTTGAACCGGTGGGCCTGGTACGAATGGCTGGGCGTATTTGGTCCGGTGGCGATCCTATGGCTGTTCCGTTGGATCGCGAAGCGAAATGGATCCGCCGTGCTCGAGCGCTTTACGACTCGCCTCGTCTACTTCGCTATTTTTCAAACTGCCGTGGGCCTGACCATCATGTTGCCGCCACAGCTTGAACGTCTGCGTCCATTCGAGCCGATGCGTTATTTACATCTGGTCTATCTCTTGTTTTTCTTGATCGCGGGGGGACTGCTTGGGCGATATGCTCTGGGACGGCACATCTATCGCTGGGTGCTTGTTTTCGTTCCGCTAGGGCTTGGCATGTTCTACGCGCAGAGACAACTTTATCCGGCGAGCTTGCACCTTGAACTTCCGGGCCGATCTCCGCAAAATGATTGGCTGAACGCGTTCGTGTGGGTTCGTGAGAATACCACGGTCGATAGTTTGTTTGCGCTCGATCCGCGCTACATGCAGTTGCCGGGAGAAGATTTTCACGGCTTTCGCGCGTTGGCGGAGCGCAGCGCGCTCGCCGATTTTATAAAAGATGGCGGCATGGCTGCGCGTGTTCCGTCGCTGGCGCCGCGCTGGCTGAGGGAAGTGAGCGCGATTGAAGGCTGGCGCAATTTTCAAGCCGTCGATTTCGAAAAGCTCCGTCAGGAATTTGGGGTTGATTGGGTTGTGCTTGCGCGCCCCGGAGTTGCGGGACTGGCTTGCCCATACCAGAATCGCAGCGTGTTGGTGTGCCGTTTGGGAAAGGATGCAGTTGCACGTTAAAACACAAACCGTTTCAGATAGCGTAAAGTCTCGCCGCTGGCCCCCATACGTGCCCACGGTCGTTACTGCGGCGGTGGTGCGATGGGCCGTCATCCCCTTCGTTTATCGCGACTGGCTCGACCCGTTCGTCCTGGAGCATTGGGCCTTTGGGCGAATCGGGCGATCCATCGCGCAAGGCCACGGTTTTGGCAATCCGCTCGCCAACACGGGACTCTCCGCGCTTTTGCCTCCCGTGTATCCGTATATTCTCGCGGGCATTTTCAAGGTGTTCGGCGTTTATACGGTAACCTCCATCGTCGCCGCACTTGCGCTAAACAGCGTGCTTTCCGCACTGACTTGCATTCCGATTTTTCTTGTCGCCAGAAAATCGTTTGGCGATCGCGCCGGAAACTGGGCGGGATGGGGCTGGGCGTTTTTTCCTTACGGAGTCTATTACGGAGCCGATTGGGCTTGGTCCACATGCCTGGTTGCGCTCCTGCTTTGTTGGTTGTTTCTGTTCGCGATCGAACTGGAAGAGTCGAACAATCTCGTGCATTGGCTTGCCTTCGGCCTGCTGGGCGGCGTGACCGCTCTCACCGAGCCTGTCATTCTCTCGGTCGTTCCCTTGCTCGGGCTTTGGACTTGTTTTCAGCGCTGGCGCAAACGACGCTCCTCGCTTGCACCCGGCGCAGTAGCTGCGGTGGCTGCGGTTGCGGTAATCGCGCCCTGGATCGTGCGCGACTACGTTCTATTCCATAAGTTCATCCCCATCCGCAGCGGCTATGGACTGGAGCTCTATATCGGAAATAACGGCTACTCCACTTCCTGGGTAAACCGTGGCTTGCACCCCAATCACAATGCGGCTGAGCAGGCTGAGTACGAGCGTGATGGCGAAATCGCTTACATGGAGCACAAGCGCCAGCAGGCCACCGCCTACATTCATGCCCATTCACGCTGGTACGCGTGCATGACGCTGCGCCGCGCCATTTATACCTGGACGGGTTATTGGAGCCTTTCTCGAGAGTACCTCAAAGAGGAGCCGCTCGATCCGCCGAACATCTTCGTGCAGACAACGACCTCGTTGCTGGCGCTGATCGGCCTGTGGCGCGCGTTTCGGATCGACTGGCCTTTGGCGGTGCGTTTTGCCATTGTGCTGGTGTGCTTTCCCGCGGCTTACTATTTTTCGCATCCTGAAACTTACTACCTGCGGCCTGTGGACCCGATCTTCGTCGTGCTCGCCGCTTATGCCTGCTCGGCCTGGCGGGACGGTGCTCGCTTTGCTACCAAGGCGGGTTGCCCGAGTCCCGAGACCGCAGTTAGCATCTAAACAGACTGCCTTTGCCAACCGCCGCCGACATCTCGACTGCTGTAAGCACGCGCCCGCAGCTCGTACTGAGCGAAATCGTCGGATTTGCGTTCGATACGTTTCGGACCAACAAAGTGCGTTTTCTGCTCACATCGCTGGGCATGATGATCGGCACCGCGTCGTTAATTCTGGTGACGACGATTGGCCTGACCGGCAAGCAATACGTTCTCAACCTGATTCAAGGCATCGGCGCGAACATGATTGAGGCTGAATATCAGCAGGGCGAACACATCAGCATGACCAGCGCCGACGAACTGACGATCGACGACATGCACGCCGTCGAGGAGCAGGTACCGGGCATCGCGGCTGCATCGCCTGTGGTGCCGATGTTTGAGCACGTCGCGGTGGGCAACGGCAAAGAGCGGGACCTGCAGGTCCTGGGCGTGGACTCCGGCTATGCGGATGTCCGTAACCTAATCGTTCTTGCGGGGCGATTTTTCGACAAAGAAGATTCGCAACAGCACAACAAAGTCGGTGTCGTGACCGAAAAATACGCCAGGGAATTTTACGGTTCGTCTCAGGCCGCGCTTGGGAAAACGATCAAGCTCACCGGACTGCCGTTCACGATTATCGGAACGTTTCGCGAGCGCGTGGACACGTTCGGCCAGTCGGAAGTAACTGACTACACCATGCTGATCCCATATTCGGTGATCCGCTTTTTCCGGGCGACGCCGAATGTGCGGCAAATATATTTTTCCGCAGCCGACCCATCGCTGGTTATTCCCATTACCGCGCAGATTCAGCGCCTGCTGCAATTACGGCACCGTCCGGAATCGGTTTATAAAGTCTCAAATCTCACCCAACTGCTTTCGGTGGCCGATAAGACAGCCAATACGCTGACTGCCGTTCTTCTCGCCGTTTCGTTGGTTGTGTTGCTGGTGAGCGGGATCGGGATCATGAACATCATGCTGGCGACTGTAAGCGCTCGAATTCGCGAAATCGGAATTCGCAAGGCGATGGGTGCAACCAACCGTGAAATCCGCTTTCAGTTTTTGTCGGAAGCGATTTTGATCTCGCTGATTGGCGGCGTGGCCGGCATCATCGTTGGGCTGGCCATTCCATTTTCCGTCCGGTTCCTCACCGAATATCGCATTCCAATTTCCGGGTTGTCGGCGTTGATTGCGATCGCCGTTTCGTCGCTGGTCGGGATTATTTTCGGAACGATCCCGGCAACGCGCGCCGCGCTGCTGGATCCTGTGGAGAGTCTGCGGTACGAATAACCCGTTACTGGTGTGCGTGCGGGCTTTGGGCGGGATTCGCCGAAGGTGCCGCCAGGGCTTTGGTAACCCTCACGTCAAAACTGACCGGCAACGTCTTTGGGGGATAGCAAGCTGCCTTATCGCAGGCCTGGTATTTGAGGCTTCCCCGAACCACGTATTTGCCGGGCTCGACTGAGCGCAACGGGTGCACAATAACGTCTACTTTGAAATCGCCGGTGTAGACGTTGAGCTTTTCGTCGGGAGCAAAAGCAAAGCTCATGTCCTGACCAACGGGGTAAACAATCTTTCCCACAACAATATCGGTTGTGGCCTCGATCTTGAGCGCGGTCGGAATCAGAAAATCGGAGTTGGGATGGTTGGAGTTGATGTGGTACCCGTCGGCGACGTTAAAGGAAAGAGGGACCGTGGCTGGCTGGCCCTGCAAGGTACGAACTAACGGTGCCGGCGCCATGTTAACAACCGGGCCTTTCGGGCCGAATCCCTCCTCCGCCCCACCCCAGGCGGCCAACAGAAGCGTGCATGTCAGAAATACTGTCCGTCTGTGCATTGATCTTACTCGGTGTGTGCCCTCAGGGTACTTCTTGAGTTAAACAAGATTAAATGGCGTTGCAGGTTACTTCTGAGCCTGTACGGCGCCAGCCTGGCCAAGAGCCTCTTTGATGTGATCGACGAAGACGCTACGGCTTTGCAGGCCGAATTCGCGGGCAATTACTTTGCCGCTTCGGTCAAGGAAAAAAGTCGTGGGCAGCACGTTGACGCCGCCATAGCTCATGCCGACCGCCTCCTTGCCAAGCAGAATTGGGTAATTCACGCCCATGTCTTTAGCGAACTTATCAATGTCATCAGTGCTGGCGTCATCCATGGCAACGCCGACAATCTGGAAACCGTGTGGGCCGTACTCCTTCTGTAGTTCGACAAACCAAGGCATCTCAACTTTGCAGGGCTCGCAATAGGTGGCCCAAAAATTCAGAAGAACCGCCTTGCCGCGCAGGGTTGAGAGTTTGAGGTTATTTCCATCCAGCGCTTGCAACTCAAAATCGGGAGCGATCGCGCCCATCAATTGCCCATTCCTGGGGGAAATGGCAGCAGCGCCGCTTTGGTGCGACATGCGAAGTCCGGCAAACAACATGACCGCGACCAAGGCCACTACAAAGAACAAGATTAAAGGATTTCTTTGCACTTATTGCCTCTGCCTCATAAAAGGCGGAACACCGCGTTAACCCAATTATATCCTCTCAAACGCCAGCCCCCGGCAGTTAGAGAGCGAATCGATTCAAAAAGGAGAAATACCCGGAGATGAGCGTAAACCGCCCAAGCACCAGCAAAACTCCCAAAACGATCAGCAAACATCCACTCGCGACTTCCACCGCGTGCATGTGAAATTTGAAGCGGTTGTAGAACTTGAGAAAGCGCTCAATGCCGAGCGACGTAAGCAAAAATGGCACGGCAAGTCCGGCCGAGTAAATGGCAAGTAAGAAGATGCCTTTCCAAACCGTATCCTGTGCCGCGGCAAATCCGAGCACAACCGCGAGAATGGGCCCCACGCAGGGCGTCCAGCCGAAGGCAAACGCGAAGCCGATGACAAACGCTCCCCACGGCGAAGTGCCGCCCTTCAGACTATGCAGACGCGTATCGGCAAGCAGCGCCTTGATCTGAAATATGCCCGTGAGGTGAAGGCCGAAGAGAATGATGACCACTCCGGCTACGCGAGCGATCAGAGATTTGTATTGCGCCAGAACCTGGCCGACTTCGGTGGAGATTGCGCCGAGCGTGATAAAGACAATGCTAAAACCGACGATAAAGGCCGCGGAATTGAGCATCAGCTTACGCAGCAGATGGCCTTCGCTCGACTTAAGCTCCTCAATGCCCGCACCCGAGATCAAAGAAACATAACCCGGCACGAGTGGAAGCACGCAAGGCGAAAGAAAAGAAATAAGGCCTGCACAGAAGGCCGCGAGCGGTAATGGCAAACTGGTCATAAGTTCTTTCTGATTCATCCATTGTAACGTTACCCGGGCCTCTGTAGCAGTTACGGTTTTTGGGCTCTTTCGGATGTGGCGGGCGTATGGGCTGCCGGGCGCGCGTCATTGCCAGGAGCCTCCATAAGCGCCTTATTGATGAATCCCGGCGGTATGATCGCTGTGAGAATCGCTCGATCTCCGGAATGCTCGACTTTCAAGCTGTCGAAAAAAGTCTTGACGTCGGCGTCCGTGCCGTGTGTGCCCACACTCCCCTCGGCTGCATGAAACAGGCTTAGAAACGTGCTGGCCTTGTCGGCAATGGTCTGTGCATCGGATTCGCTGTCGGTGAAAACCTCAGCCCGCAAATGGAGCACGCGGAGACTCCTGGCGGAAATCACCGCAACGGCCGGCTTTGTAAACAGGAGGAACCAGCTGCCGAAGCCGCCAAGAGAGCTCATTTCCGCAGGACGCACGCGCAGAATCGCGAACGCTGAGCTAGCCAGTGGCACCTGCTCGTAAAATTTTCTCAGAAGCGATGGTCCCCCGAAGGGCGACGCCAATTTGCGCGAGCGGTCGACGATCCCCCGAATCACCTCCGGATCGGGGTGATTGGATACGGCGACTTTCTCATACGAGAGCACGGCGACCCGGACCGTGCGGCCCTCGATAGGAATGTTGTAGATATCGAAGCCGCGATAGTTTTCGACCGAAGAGGAAATCTTCTTGAGATAAGGAATCAGCCGGTTGGAGTCGAACTTCCCCACGAATACTTCGGAAAAACGCGGCTCAGGAGAGGATCCGGCCGTCCCGTCGCCCCAGATCCTGGGATAGTGCACAGCGAAGGCGGCTTCTTCGAGGTCGCGCTCAAATTCGAAGCCTGTCTCGTCCACGAACTTCTGATATTCGAGATCGCGCGACACTGGCGGCAGCTGGCGCGCGGCGTTGAAAGTCCGAATCCACTTCAGATTGACATAGAAAAACCCGTCCGCGCCGGGCAGCAGCCGGGCAGCTTCGGGCGGGGCGTGTTGGCGGAGGAATACAACGAACGCAACGGTGGCTGCGATCACGACGACAGCAGCAATAATGGGAAGTCTGCGTCGAAAGCGCATCGGGGAATCGGCAGTTGCCGCCTTCATCCGGTGGCCGGATGAATTCGCATATCATAGCACTCTACGTCTCAACGCGTTCCTGCCGACGCCAGCGCCACGGAACCAAGTTGCGGTTAAGGGCTAGGCTGAAATAATTAGTGAACGCAGACTGCCAGATGCAAAGTGTTGCAACCTCGTTGCGGACTCTGACACGATTTAGTTTTTTGACTTGACAAACACTATTCTCCATTTCAGACTCTCCTGCACATAGCTGCCTCTTGAACTCGAACCCTTACACGCGAGGGGCGTAGCTATTCTTTTGGGGTGTCTTTTCTACGCGGTTGTTTTGATGTTGGGCCATTACCTAGGAAAACTCAAAGAGATTTAATCGCGACTAAAACACGCTGTCGCGCGGTGCAATCAGGATGGTCCCGCGACTCGAAGCCAACAAAGCAAGCAAAAAAAATAAATCAATCAGGAGAGAGATTTATGAACTTCCGCTCGTTTTCATGGACCCTGGTCCTCGCAAGCTTGCTATTGCAAGCACTTCCCTCCGCTGCCTGCGAATTGAATGGGGGCACCGGAGTTGGCACCTGTACGGGATTCACGCTCACATTCGGAATCATCGACTATGGTGGACCCGAGCGTCTCCGTTACACAATCACGCTGACCCCGTCCACCGGGAGCCCCATCGAGATCAAGGACAATTTCTACGTCGAACGGCCAAAGGGAGTCCACGGCAAGTCGTTCACTATAACCACGAGCGAGACTTGGGCACATTTCAAAGTGACCCTTAGCCCTGGGGTCACGTACACGTTGACTGGCCTCGCCACAGTCGATCGAACCAAGGCTGTAATCGCATTTTCGCCGACGACTCTGAGTTGTGGTGGCACGGAGCCGCCTCCAACGCTGGCTTGCCCGTCATCGACAGGTCAAGTAGGCGCTTCCTATAGCTCGGCCCTGGTGGCAGGAGGCGGACAACCTCCATATACATACTCGATCTCCGCTGGTGCGCTGCCTGCGGGCCTAACCCTGAATACGTCATCGGGAGCGATTACGGGCTCACCAACGACTGCTGGACCGGATACGTTCACGGGCGAGGTGGTGGATTCGAGGAACAACTCGTCAGGGACGACAACTCAGGGCTGCACCATCACAATTTCGCCGCCACCCGGCTCCTGCCAGCCGAGCAGTTCTCTGGGCCTGCTGTCGCAGGGAAAAAATGTCACCGCTTACGTTCCGAACGGAGCCTGGGACACGGGCTCGACCGGGTTGTCAGTAGTCCCAGTCGAAGGTACGGGAACATCGGCTACCATAGCCACCCCCAATGCAGTTAACTCCTGCGCTTCCAATGCGCTGACCGGCGAAACGGTTTGCACGTCCAACGTTACCGATGTCTATCTGATTTCGGGATCCGCTCTCAATAGCACCCTCGCGAGCGGTGGGACCGCAGACACCAGCTTCTCTGGCGGCGCTTGTGTTACCTGCGGAGCGGCCATGAATGCAACGTCAAATCAGGCCGTAGTGACCGTCGGACTCGGCTCAGGATCGGGAAGCGGGCTTCAGTTCCTGAATCTTGCCACCAGCGCATTTGGTACTCCTGTGCCTCTAGCCTATGAGGTATCGGAAGACGTTCTGTGGGACCAAGGCCGAAACCTGGTGCTCTCACCGAACGAAGGCGGTGTCTACGACCTATACAACACTTCGTCGGGAATTGAGTTCGGCAACAGTGTCGGCGGCACACTCGATTCAGCGGCGGAGGAATGCTCGACCGGCATTGCTCTGGCGACGGACGAGTTTTCTTCCGAACTGTTCATCGCAGACTTGACGCAAGCTACGTTTACGCCGGGAACTCCAGGAAGCTGGACCACCTCAGCGGAACAATTCCAGAATTTCCCCGAGTTCGGCAACTTTGCCGCCGGGACAGACGGAATTGCCATCGCGCAGGGAAGCCATTTGGGAATCGCCACCGGCGAATTCGGCGGGAACTGGATGGGTGTAATTCAGCTTCCGTCTACATCGGGTTCAGGCACCCCTGCCGTGCTGGATTACGCGGCGGTTGCGCTCCCGAACACACCCGATGGAAATGCGTTCGAGCAGGGGCTGGATCCGCATACCGTAACCGCGTATGTGAGTCCGAACACCGGCGATGCGATTGGGCTCATGGCCAATGGGTATTTCACTCCGCCCACTTGGCTGGCCGTGATCGACTTGACGAAACTACTGGCCGCTCCTCGCACGTCGGGAACACACTACGTGGATCCGTCATATGACTTGATCACGAACGGAGTTGTGACCTACGTGGCTGTTCCGTAGCGACGCCCGTAGCAGCAACTGCCAGCAACTTTGCCCCATCTTTGCGAACCGCAGGGATGGGGCATTTTCTTTAAGGGAACCCCGGATCGCCATTCGGAAGTGCCCGATATCGTTTGGGATTTCGTTTTCCGTCGTCCTATGGCAATGCTACAGGTTGGTACCAGTGTTGTTGCAACGAGAAAATGTCGTAGTAACTGCAACGAGACTCTGTCACCCCCTGTCATTTAAGTAACG